>JBEQLC010000162.1:0-4521 GCA_040326175.1 Desulfobacteria bacterium
GATGATGCCTTGAATTGTTTTGCTGTAGACATTATTAGCTCAGACAACTCAGCAAACTCTTTTCGAATGGCGTCTATCTCCTTTGTCGAGACCACATTTGACAATATCCTCTTCAATTCGGCTTCATGCTTCATCCAATCCATATGGTCTTGCCCTGAAACAAGCGTCATATCGACTGCTCCCACCGCATCAAGCGCCTTTTTGGCCTCCTGCACGGCCTGATCGGCTTGATCTGCTGCCAGGGCCTTCTGCACGGCAAGATAGCCTTCCACCACCTTGCCCAATTGATGGCGAAATTCCGGACTGATTTCGTCAGAGCTTTGGACACCATGTTCATGCGACACCCCCATCTGTGCCTGAAACGAGGCAAGATGTTCTCCCAGAAGCTTCCCAACTTCCCTTGCTCCTGAATGCTTCTTGGCATGGCTGCCTTCCATGGCATCATTGCCCAGCAGCATTGCATGTTCCTTCCACAGCATAGCCGCATGCCCGCTCAGCTTGTCGCTGTCTACGGCATCAACCTGCCGTGATAGTCCAGAGAAGGCCTTGTTGATCCCGTTGATCTCGCCGGATTCGACAGATGCTTTGGCAGCGTTGCCTGCCATGAGAACCTCGTGCAACTGGCTGCGAACAAGGGCAGGCAAAGTGATCGTTGTACGCTCTGGGGTCGGCTCTTCAGGTTTTTTCTGCTCGCCGCCATGGGCATGATCGTGGCCCCCACCACCTCCCCCGCCCTCAGGCGTCATCATGCTGGGTTTTGCCCGGATTTGGAGTTCCGCATCGATCTTGAAGTTCCCTTTTGTCACAACGCGTTCTCCTTCGCTCAGGCCACGTCGAACCAAGTAATAATCCCCTGCGCGAGGACCAAGTACGATCTCTCTTCCTTCAAATGTCGGTTTCTCTCTGTCCGGGACGACAACGTATACAATGGCTCGCTTACCGGTAATCAACGGTGCAGATGCCGGTATGACGAGAGGTTTTTCGGCCTTGTCAGGATCAGCAGCCACGTATCCGAGTGACTCGGTTCGCACCAGAGGCATCTCGCAGATGCCACACTTCCCGGCTGAACCTTTAACTTCCTCCGGATGCATGGGACAGATCCATTTGCCGGCAAGCGCCGCGTCCATCACCCTGCCACCGCCGGCGAGCTTGGCCCTGACCACGGCCCTGACAAACATGCCGGGCTTGAGTTTCATTTCAGGATTCGCCACGTTGACCCGCGCTTTCACGGTGCGCGTGGCTTCGTTCAGAGTGGGGTCGATGAATGATATCGTCCCCTTGAAAACTTGGCCAGGATAGGATTCCGTCGTGAATTCCACGTTGTGGCCGTACCGCAGCCAGATCAGGTCCGATTCATAACCGTCCAACCGCACCCACACCTGCGACAAATCCGCGATCGTGTAGATCTTCGTTCCGGTCTTGACATACATACCTTCTTGGGCATGCTTGTGTATCACGATACCACTCGCTGGCGAGTAAATCGTCATGTGGTCGTTTGCCTTTCCACGCTTTTCTATTTGGGCTATCTGGTTGGATGTCAGACCCCACAGGCGCAACTTTTCCCTGGTGGCATCGACTGTGGCTTCTGACATCTCACGTATCATCGAAACGTCGCTGCCTCGCAGGGTTTTCACGGCTCGTATGGCCTGAAGAAGTTCTTCCTGGGCACTTAACAGCTCCGGGCTATAGAGGTAGACCATGTGATCGCCCTTTCTCACGGGCACCCCCGTGTAGTCCACAAAAAGACGGTCCAGACGACCCGGCACCCACGCACTGATGTCGGAGACTCGCGTTTCGTTATAATCCACCTTGCCAACCATGCGGATCTCTGTCGTGACGAATTTCCTCTCAACAGGAGCGGTCTCGATTTCCATGAGCTTGGCGGCATGCTCGGTGACCGACAACTCCCTTATGCCTCCATTTCATCCTCCCCTGACTCCACTGGAATCAGGTCCATACCGCAGATTGGGCATTGGCCAGGCTTGGGCAGCTTGATCTGGGGATGCATGGAACAGGTCCATAGCTGGGTTTCCTGCTTGGTAGCCTCCACACCGGTTGGACCTTCCGACATACGGGCATTTTGCTCAGGTTCACGCCCGCCGGTCATTAGCGCCCCTGCCACGAAAGCAATGACTACCAGCAGAACCACGCCCCATCGGCCCTTCAAAGTTTTTGCTTTATCTGTAAGTGTGCTCATGATGTCCATCTCCCACTTTGCTTCGACTAAAGATGTTCATAGTGGTCCTTGATTGTGATTGGCTTTGCTTAGCTCCCACTATCACCTGACTCGTTTGTCATTCCTCCGTGTCCATTCCCGGAGAGGTCCTTGCTGACAAAGGTCTCTATCTCCGAAAGTCGCTTGGCTCGGTCAGTCAAGGCGCGCTCATAGGCCAGTTGAAACTCCAGAAGCAATCTTTCAGCGTCTATGAGGGAAATGAAGCTCACTTTCCCGGCCTGAAACCCCAGTTGAGCCACTTTCAAGGATTGGTCTCCCTTAGGAATAAGCGTATCGCGGTACAGGTCAATCTTCCGCTCCGCGTCTCTGAAGTGATACAAGGCAAGTTTCAAATCGGCTCCCAACTGATTCTCGGTATTGACTCGCTGTTCCTGCATAGCTGCGCGGCGAAATCTGGCTTCCTTTTCCCCTGCCCGATACTTACGGTACCAGATCGGTACGTTAACCGAAGCCTTGGCAATCACCGGGTCTTTTCCGCTGTCAGCCGCGCCCGGCATCAGGGCCTCGTCAGTATCCACGTAATCGAGGCCAAGCGTGATGTCAGGGTAGTAGTTTTTCCTGGCAAGTTTGACGGCAAACTGTTCCTTCTTTTCAAGGAACTCTAAACGCTTGACGTCAGGATTCCGCTCGGCAAGCCACTCCAATGCCTCCTTATCCGTGAACACCGGATTATCGTAGGGAATCGTCTCAGGCCACGGCAAGGGAGCATCTGATGGGCGGTTGAGAACTGCGTTCAACTTCGCCACGATCGGCTCTTGAAGCGACTCTAGCGCTCTAAACCTGTCATCAAGCTTGCCCACTTCAACCTGAGCCTGGATAACGGAGGTATGGGACGCGTGGCCGGTTTTGAAACGGGTTCTGGCAACGCTTTCGAGATTAACCAAGAGATTGATGTGCTCCCTGGTAATCGCCACAGCCCGGCCAATGTAGTAGTATTCGTAGTAGGCTGATTTCACGCGGTGGAACAAGGTGAGTTTCGTCTTCTCGTACTGTTCCTTTTCGGCATGCGCTGCTTCGAGTGTTGCGTCACCCTTTAGCTTCAACTTTCCGAACCACGGAAATGTCTGAGATATACCAAACTTCTGTCGCTGGGGCCCCACCCGTGTCTCTACCTCCTCTATGTAATAGGCGTAGTTGAAGCGGGGATCCGGAAGCGAGACAACCTGTGTGACCCTCTCCAAAGCAGCTTTCCATTGGTTGAACGCCGCCTCCAAGCCCGGGTTGTTCAGCGCGGCATATTTCAGATAGTCTGCGAGCGTGGAAGTCTGGTCAAGGTCTGTAATATTTCGTGCTGGAGCGTTCTCTGATGGAATGGGTGTCTCGGAAACTGCAAGATGATCTTCGGGAGGTCCCGCGCCCGTCCTTCTGGGTGTTGCCCAGCACGTGAGCACAAGGGAAATCAAGGTTAAGACAGTTATCACAGTTTTTAAAAGTTTCATTGTTACCCCCATTCTCATCAAAACTGTCATTTGCGGAACTTCGTTATCTCATTAATCTACTGCCCTCCATGGATCTGTGACTTGGTCATTTCCGGCACATGACACATATACTTGAACATACACCAAGTTATGCAAAAGAACTACTATAAAGAGAGTGCTGTGACAGCATTTCGCGTAACGGACCTCATGTCGGCAACATCCCGGTGCAGTCATTCTGGGTGCCATTCCTGATGTCCTTTTCTGTCGGCGTGATCGCTCTAGCCAAAACGTTCCTTAACGAACTTGCAACGGAGCACATAACTTTCAGCAAGAGGTTTCGCCTTATGTGAAGCCTCCCCGCCCTTCCGGGCTGGGGTTCGCTTCGCGGGCTTACGCGCCCGGTAAGGAAAAGGGACATTCTTGTATAGCTCCCCTTGACCCCGCCCTGAAGGACGGGCGTTCTGCCTTACGGCAGCACTTCGTGCGCGGGGAGCACGCCGGTCAAGCAGTAAGCCTGAGAAGCCGGTTCAAGAACTCTTGGAGTGTAGAAGTAATTAACACAAAAGGGAAACGTTTAAAAGGAAGAGCCGCATCGCGGGGGAGACCATGCCTGAGGAAAAAACATTGTTGGAGAGACCCCCCGGTGAGTCAAAATGGTGGAGAAGGTTGGTTGTACCAGGCGCCGGGCATGCCGACGCGGGGGTTATTGTTCTCGTCACTGCGAAGAATGTAAAAGCTGGTAAGGCCGCCGAAGCGCAGTCCTCCAAGGCGTCACAGCCGGCCTCCTGGACCTCACAGCAGCAATTCCTGATATGAGACCCTCCCCGTGGTTTCATTGAATGTTGGGGGAGCCGCCCCTCATAACGC
>JBEQLC010000163.1:0-4511 GCA_040326175.1 Desulfobacteria bacterium
ATCAAGCTTGCTCATAGAACAAATGCCAACTTTGTAGAGATTCATACGGGAACATTTTGCGACGCAGTTACGCAAAAGGAACGTTCCGAGTGCTTCGAAAAGATTGTTAACAGCGCAAAGCTTGCTCACAAATTAAAACTTGGGGTCAACGCCGGTCACGGGTTAGGATATCAGACTGTCAAGGCGTTCAAAGGGCTTTCTGAAATCGATGAATTTAGTATAGGTCACAGCATCATTGCCCGTGCAGTTCTGGTGGGCCTGGATCGGGCTGTAAGAGAAATGATTGCACTAATAAAGGAGCTGTAGACTGATTTAGGAATGCGGAATGAGAGCGCAGAGCGCAAAGGGCAGAGCGTGAAAGAATAAAACGCTATGCGCTATGAACACGGGCCTAGCGGGCTCAACCGGCTAGTCTTTTTAACTTTAGACTCTCTAGACACTTTAGCTCACTTTAGGCACTTTACCAACATGATCTACGGTATAGGAATCGACATGGTAGAGGTCTCTCGGATTCAGAAGGCCTTGGAGCGGTGGGGAGATCGATTCCTCAAACGGGTCTTCACTCAAGCCGAGATCGAATACTGTCGCCATAAAGTGCATGCTGCTTCACGATTTGCTCTTCGCTTTGCAGCCAAGGAGGCCTTTTCAAAGGCCCTTGGAACAGGCTTCCGCAGCGGGCTCAGCTTCCGGCACATCGAGGTCACACGTGGTCCCGACGGACCTCCCGGGCTCACCTTACACAGAAGAGCCAAAGAGCTCTGCCGACGACATGGTGTGAAGAACAGCTTTCTGAGTCTTACGGACGAAGGCATATACGCCGTTGCCGTGGTTGTTCTGGAGGCGTGAATGTATCTTGTCACAGCACGACAGATGAAGGAGATGGACCGCCTGACCATAGAATCGTTTGGAATACCCGGCATCGTGCTGATGGAAAATGCGGGGCGGGGTGCGGTGGATACATTATTCCGGCATTATCCGAATATTCGCCACATGAAAGTTGGTATTGCCGCTGGACGGGGCAACAATGGAGGCGATGGTTTTGTCATTGCTCGCTGCTTGGCTGGCATCGGTGTCCCAGTGGACGTATATCTGTTATCCGAAAGAGGGCGTGTTCGAGGTGATGCGGCTGCCAATCTGAAGCTGCTTGACCAAATAGAGATCCCGGTTCATGAGATTCCGGATATCGCCGCCCTTGAATCCAACAAAGGCCGGATGAGACAATGTGACCTTTGGGTAGACGCCATGCTCGGCACTGGTCTTACGTCTGAAGTCCGCGGACTTTTCAAAGAGATGATCGGTTTCTTGAATACACTTCAAAAACCAATCCTTGCCGTGGATATCCCCTCTGGCCTTGATTCAGACACGGGCAAACCGCGTGGCTCCTGTATTGATGCAACCGTAACTGTGACCTTTGGATTACCCAAAATTGGCCATGTTGTGTTGCCGGGAACTGAGTTTGTTGGAAAACTGGAGGTTATCGACATCGGAATCCCAACTGTCGTTGTTGATGCGATTGGCCCAAAACACTATCTCCTGACCCGAGAAATGACCAAGCCCTGGTTTCAGTCGAGGGCAGCTGAGAGTCACAAAGGGACCACTGGGCATCTCCTCTTGATAGGGGGCTCCCCAGGCAAAACTGGTGCAGCGGTTATGGCTAGTCGTGCAGCAATGCGCGTGGGCGCAGGACTGGTAACGCTTGGAATTCCAGAGAGCCTTAACATAGCCATGGAATCACAGCTTACTGAGGTTATGACTGCACCTCTCCCTGAAAATGCCGATCAAACTTTGGGGTTGTCGGCGTATGGCAGAATTATGAGCTTGTTGGAACATAAGAACGGGCTGGCCATCGGCCCGGGCCTAGGCACAGCCAAACCAACGCAGAACCTGGTTAGAAGGCTCATAAAAACCTCCCCTGTTCCTGTAATCATTGACGCAGATGGCCTCAATGCGCTGGCTGGCAGCTTAGCGTTTCTGAAAAATCTAAAGGTCCCGGTCGTGATGACGCCTCATCCGGGTGAAATGGCAAGACTTGTGGGAAAGACGCCTTCGCAGGTCCAGCAAGAAAGGATCCGTCAGGCCCGAAGTTTTGCAGAAACCCACAAGGTGCATTTGGTCCTTAAAGGGGCCGGAACGGTTGTGGCTCATCCTGATGGGACTATTCTGATCAACCCCACTGGAAATCCCGGTATGGCTTCAGGCGGGATGGGAGACGTGCTCACAGGCATGATCTCGGGTCTCATTGTCCAGGGCCTGTCTGTTAATGAAGCTGTTAGTGCGGGGGTCTACCTGCACGGTTGTGCAGCCGACTTCCTTGCCCGAAGCAAGGGGCCGGTAGGATTCTTGGCCTCGGAAATCATAGATGTTCTGCCCGAGCAGATCAAGGCGTTAGGACCCCCCGGCGACGATCATCTTCCTCCTGCAAATCCATTTATCACGGGCCTTTGAAGACAGAAGAACACGAAATCCTCTCCCATTCATCTGAGGAGACGTTCCGCCTGGGGGCATTTCTGGGCAAACATGTGACCAATGGATCGGTTATTGCTCTGACCGGTGAACTTGGAAGCGGCAAGACCTGTCTTGCTCAGGGAATTGCAGGGGGCCTGGGGGTGCCTAAAGACCTTTATGTGACGAGCCCGACTTATACGATAGTCAACGAATATCCCGGGCGACTTCACCTCTTTCACGTGGATCTGTATCGCATAGAGAACATCGCCGAACTCGCTGAGATTGGATTGGATGAGATAATGGAGCGCGGCGACGTAACAGTCATTGAATGGGCTGAAAAAATGATCGAAATCCTCCCGAAAGAACGGCTCTTTATTTCCATTGCCATTCTTGATGACCATAGACGGAATATACTCATGATAGGATATGGACAAAGGGCTGCCGATTTGATAGAGAGATGCCTGCCGGAGTTTGGTTCATGACCGGATAATTGATACTGGATACTTGATATTGGATGCCCGATGCCGGATGCTGGTTATTCGTTTCAGCTTGTTTAAATCCGCCTTCCGCCTTCCGCATTCCGAAATGGAAAAATGGCGCTGATAGTCCAGAAATACGGAGGCACGTCGGTCGCAGACACGGACCGGATCAGAAGCGTTGCCCAAAGAGTTATCAAAACGCATAGTGCCGGGAACGATGTGGTGGTGGTGCTTTCGGCGATGGCGGGGGTGACGAACCGTCTCATCCAGCTGGCACATCAGATTACCGATGAGCCCAACACCAGGGAGCTTGACGTATTGCTGGCCACCGGTGAACAAACCACGGTATCTTTGTTCTGCATCATGTTGGAATCCATGGGCTGTTCAGCCGTATCACTCTTGGGCTATCAGGCTAACATCATAACGGACACGGCTTTTGGGCGGGCTCGGATCGCGGAAATAAATGCCGACCGTATTCAAGATCTCCTCAGCCAGAAAAAGATCGTGGCGATTGCCGGTTTCCAAGGACGTGACCAACAAGGGAATATCACAACTTTAGGCAGGGGGGGGTCTGACACATCTGCCGTGGCTATAGCAGCAGCTCTCAAGGCCGATATCTGCGAGATTTATACAGACGTCGACGGCGTCTACACCACAGACCCTAATATCTGTGAGAAAGCCAGGAAGCTTGAAAAGGTATCGTACGATGAGATGTTGGAGATGGCAAGTCTGGGTGCCAAGGTGTTACAGATTCGGGCTGTAGAATTTGCCAAAAAGTTTCGTGTGCCCGTTCATGTAAGATCGTCTTTCAAGGAGGAGGAAGGAACGATGGTTGTCGAGGAAACAGAGGACATGGAACGACTCGTGGTGTCGGGTGTTGCGTACAGCAAGGATGAAGCACGTATAACGTTAACTAACGTTCCGGATAGGCCCGGCATTGCTTCCAGGATCTTAACCCCGGTTGGAGAAGCTGGGATCATTGTGGATATGATTATCCAGAACACCAGGAAGAGTGGTCTGACAGACCTCACATTCACCGTACCAAAGGCCGACTACCAAAAAGCCATGTCGATTCAGAAAGAGGTGGCTGAGTCGATCGGAGCCGAAGAGGTTCTGGGCGACGAACACATCGCAAAGGTTTCCGTCATTGGTGTTGGGATGCGCAGCCATTCAGGAGTGGCTGCGCAGACGTTCGCCGCCCTTGCAAAAGAAAACATTAACATAATGATGATTAGTACATCGGAAATAAAGATCTCGTGTATCATTGAAGAAAAGCACACGGAACTGGCAGTCCGAGTCCTTCATGATGCTTTTGCGTTAGATTCTCCGTAATGGCTTACTCCTGAGAACCTCAAAGACCTCTGCTTGCATACCGTTGAAGATTTTTCGCAAAGACCAACTAGTCATTGTCCTCTTCCTCGCGTTGGCGATTCTCTTTATCAGTCTATTCCGTCCATCTCATCCGTTTCGGTCGATACTCGGATCCTCTCGAAATGACCTGAAGACCGAACCGCACCGTCAATGGATTGTTGAGGTCACGGGAGCAGTCAAGAATCCTGGTATTTACTCCTTTGATACGCCTGCTAC
>JBEQLC010000164.1:0-4495 GCA_040326175.1 Desulfobacteria bacterium
GTTTTCTTGACTTTCTCCTGAATTCTCAAAAACTCGTTCTGCAGATGTTCCCTGTTGATGGGATCAATGGCGCCGAAGGGCTCGTCCATTAACATGATGGGTGGGTCAATAGCCATTGCCCGGGCAACTCCGATGCGCTGTTGTTGGCCGCCGGAGAGTTCCCTGGGGTAACGATCCATGAATTCCTCCGGGGGAAGGTTGATCAATTCCAGCAAGCTTTCAGCTCTTTCGGTTATGCGGTCTTTATCCCAACCCTTCATCTTGGGGACTACAGCGATGTTCTCGGCGATGGTCATGTTTGGAAACAGACCAATGTTCTGAATCACATAACCGATATTCCGGCGTAATTCGATGGTATCGAGACGGTTAACATTCTGCCCGTCAATATAGATTTTGCCACTGGTCAGGGGAATCAACCGATTTATCATCTTCATGGCTGTAGTCTTGCCACAGCCGGATGGTCCTACCACCGTGCAAATTTCGCCCTCCGGCAAGTCAAATGAAAGCTCATCCACTGCCTTGATGTGTTCGGCACCCGGATAGATCTTCGTCACATTTTCCAACTTCAGCATGATGTTCATGGCTTACTCCTCATCATTACTATAGTGGACAAGGATATTACCGTGCAATCTTAAGGCCCGTCGGAGTAATCCAATCTTCAACTTTCTCGAAGACGATATCTGCTGCAATGGCCAGCAGGGCCATTGCCACGGCGCCCATGATAACCGAGTCGTTGGTGGCCATTTGCAGTCCTTGACTCACGAAAAGCCCCAGGCCCCCGGCGCCGATGTAGGCCGCAATTGCCGCAATAGCAATGCTCATAACCACGGCGGTCCGAACCCCTGCCATGATCACCGGAGCAGCAAGGGGAAGCTGTAGTTGTAGGAGCAATTGGAAATGGGTCATCCCCATGCCGCGGCCCGCCTCAATAGTGGCCGGATCGACATTCTTTATCGCAATATAGGTGTTGCGGATGATGGGTAATTGGGAGTAGAGCGCCAGGGCGATCACGGCAGGCACTGTCCCAATTCCAATACCGCTGACTGCGTCCCATGATTTATCGATGGAAGAGAGAATGGGCATCATAAACCCGAAAAGGGCAATACTCGGAATGGTGATCATAATGCTTGACAGGTACAAGACGATGCTTGCAGCAGTTGGATGACGGCTGATATAGACACCGATGGGCACCCCTGTAGCGAGAGCTATGATCAGGGCAATTGAAACAACCTTGATGTGGGTCAAGGTGTGAATGCCGGTCAACCTGAAATTATCAGCAAAAAAAGCGAAGGGACCTGAAAAGAACAGAGGATCTATAAAAGTATTATAACCAATGATTGACAGTATCACACCAAAAACCATTAACCAAAAATCTTCAATCGTTTTCATAAAGTTGAAAGCGATCGATAAGGTCGTTAATGCGAAAATAGCCCACGTTATCCAGAAGCCGTATGTTTCTGAAAAATTAAGATTCTCGAGTTTAAGATAAAATAATCTGGTGAGATCCAGTTGATATATAAATACGGAAAGACACATGAAAAGAAGAAGAATACAATAACTTGCAAAGCCAAGACGACCCCGGCGAAAGGCACTGCGAAAATAAAAGAATATGCCAAGGAGAAGGACTAGAGTAAGGATGATACCAAAGAGCGTGCCCACCGTCGCAAAAAGGAAGGGAATAATCGCAACACACACAATAATGAACAAAAATAGCGGCAGAAACACCGACTTTTGCATACTTCTGCGAAAGTATGTCAGAAAATAGATCAATAAAGCAAAGATGGGTACAATTAAGGCCATCCGCAAGATATTGTAACTCTCCAAAAAGTCAACTTCGAGATCACTCACATTGAGTAACATCTGATAGGCGGAAACGGGGGGGTCCTGATATAGAATACTGCCGGGAAACCACGGCTGAAAAAAGGCTATGAAAACTAGAAGAACAGCGAAAAGAAAAATCTTGTCAGACCATTGCCAGCTAAAAATGGTCTTATACAGCACAGAGACCACAGGATTTGCACAATGGTCACAAAATTTAGCGTCTTCCGGAATTTCCTTCCGACAACTAGGACATATCGCTATTTCCATTATCTAACCTCTGATAAATTGGAGATAACAAGTTGCTTTAATAGGACTTTTATTTCCTCAAGAGATAGACTTCAATTTATCTCAGAAGTATTTTAAGAACAGGTTGAATTGTAGTTTCTTGGTTGCTGAACAACCGGCTGAACTTCAATAGGATTCAGATGGACAAGAAATACTCTGCAGATCACTTCTTTCGATTATAACTAGCCCGTTACCCTGTCTTGTGTCAAGGGTGAGACCTACACATACTGGTGAGTTATTTCTTGAAAGACTGGCCCCTGATGCAGCCATTGATGAGAGGTTTTATCCCATCCATTTTCTCGAAATCCCATATCATTCTGGTAATCTCTTGCACCTTCTGAGGACCAAGAACAGGCTCCACTATTCCAACAAACTTTTCTTCCAACTCAGCATCTGCAGGAAGACCATTCGGGGGCTCCCAAAGTGGCTGCACCGGCCCGGATGTCAGTTCTCGACCGTCCTCAGTACGGATCACTACCTCAGCATAGGTTTTCTGAGGAAATATCTGTTCAAATTCCGAAGCCACCTCAACCTCGACTTTGTCTGCCAGCTCCAATAGGGAATTGTCGAAGATGCGGGGCGGCAAAACCTGGCTTGGTCCTACCTGGCCATCATATAAGGCCGCAGCCACCGGATAGGCCAGGTTGTATTGGGCCTCTTCGGTGTTCTTGGGATGATCGCAGCTCAATGCGGCGGCGGCCTCAAAGGTCCGGACGCGGATGCGGGATATGCTCCGTGGTCTCAAATCATTTTGCTTCATCACCCTTAGTACCCCGGTCACGGCCGCCTGGGACCAGCGGCAAACTGCGTAAGGTTTAAAATACAAGTTCAGCATCAAATATTCATTGCCCAGTCCTTCGATCCACTTTTTATCCGGCGATTCACTGAATAAGGGTTCTATGCCGATGAATCCTTCCTGTGCCATAAGGACCGATGCCATCGCCACCATAGTCCCCCAGCCGATGCTGTCCTTGACCATAGACGGCTTCTCAATACCCTTCATCATAGGGGCAATGGGTGCGTGGTACTCTGCAACTCCCATCGCTTCACGAAGGGTACTTTGGTCTAAACCCAAAACTCTCCCGGCCACAGCGGCACCACCGACAGCGCCCCAGCTCCCTGACGAGTGGTATGTCTGGTACAAAGCGTGTCGGATCAAGCCGGCTCGAATCGCAACTTCGTATCCAATGACAAGTGCGGTCAGGAAGTCTGTACCTCTCGGGTGAACGGCGGACTCGCTTGCCGCCAGGAGCACTGGGAGCACACAGGCACCCGGATGGCCCTTTACCATCCTATAGCCATCGTCAATGTCCAGGGCGTTGCAGGCATATCCGTTGGCCAGGGCAGCGCCGACTGGCGAGACCCGCTCCCCGCTTACCAGGATAGTAGCCTCGGTTCCTCTAAAGTACTTAGTGGCGAATGAGCGCATAATACGGACCACTGGGGTGTCACTGCCTGCCAAAAGTCCACCCAGGGTGTCCAGAAGGCACCGCTTAGCCTGATGGATTACATTGTCGGGCAAGTCCTCGAATCTGGTATCCGAGATAAATCGTAAGACCTTGTTAGTCAGACCCTCCAAGAAATCTCTCCAACGAATCTGAAAACTGTGAATCTCAGTCGTTTCTCCATTAAGCCTAATGGAGTTGCCATGGTCAAGACAAAACAAAAAAGCCCTTCATGTCTGAAGGGCTTTAATACGCTAGTTCCCAAAATCGTAGAGGTGAGGATTGATCTGCTCTGAATCTAGCGCGGTGCCATGTTTGGGCTCAGATTAGTCGCAAGTGGTTGCGCAACATGCGCAGCTTTCGGGGGCGCACCCATCGTTTTCTTCCAGTGCCTCCAACTCCTCAGCCCGGGCCTCTCGAACCTCGACCACTTTTACATCGAAATGCAGACGTTCCCCGGCCAGCGGGTGGTTCATGTCGGCTACCACCACCTCTTCGTTCACGGACTCCACCCGTAGCCTTACCGGGCCGTGAGGCCCACTAGCCTCGAACACCATGTTGGGTTCGATGTCCATGTCCCCAGGAAATTGCTCACGCGGAATTTCACGGAAGAGCTCTTCGTTGGATTGGCCGTAACCCTCCTCAGGCTCAACGGTCAACTTGGCACTCTGGCCTTGCTCCATGCCCTCTAGTCCCTTTTGAAGTCCCACTATGACCTGACTGCCGCCAAATATAAAACCAAAAGGCTCGCTGGGATCGGAACTGTCGATGACTTCATCAGAGTCGAGGGAGAGGGTGTACTCAATGCTCACATAGGCGTTGTCTTGAATCTTCATCAGTATCTTCTCCTTAAAAAAAATCCCGTTCGGAACAACCGCACCGCGCGGAATTTTGAACGGGAGGTTACAGGCCACTATAATTCTCATCAACAGAAAGGTCAACCG
>JBEQLC010000165.1:0-4434 GCA_040326175.1 Desulfobacteria bacterium
TTGCCGACTGAAAGAAACGAACTTGAGGTACCAAAGGTGTTAACAGTGTATGGGATGCGTATTACAGGTGGCCCCCAAAAAGCCGGAGTGCCAGGCTTAGAAGAAAAGCCGAAAATTCAGGCTGAATGGGTACCTCATGTACGGTTCCTTCGATTTCACTGCACAGCGGCTGACAGGGATGAACAGGTCTCTGACAAGTATGTCATTCTCCCTTTGGCGTCAAGAAAGATGGTGAACGGCTTCAGTGCCCGACTTTGAGAATTCCGCTGGCCGCCAGGCTCAGAACCAAGACCTCGAGAAGCGCAATAACAGCATAGACCTTGTCGTTGTTCTTGAAAAGAAGCGGTACAATGGCCAGATAGCAGATTATGGTGACACCCGCCAGGACGGCCACACCTATAAAATTGATGAAGTCGCCATATTGAAGCATCCCGACCCAGCTCCAGCCTGTACCGATGTGCGTATGCTCCAGATATTCATGAACGTTCATGCTCCAGTATTGAGAGACTTGATCCAGCGGGATATAGGGTTTCATAATACCGAAGGCGTAAAGCGCAAAGGTGATGAAAAGGATCAACAAGCCCACGAACATCCCCTTTTCAAGAATGGAAGCGTAAAGAATCTGCTCGGGTCCGGCCTCCAATCCAGTTTTCTGTGTATCTGGCATGATGTTTCCTCCTTATTTCTTGAATGAGCAGTTTTTCAGAAGTTTCCTTTTTCTTGACAGCGTTTATCTAAATGCCGAGACCCTTAAGAAGGGCCTTGGTACCGGCGAAGCCCAGCATGGCGATCACGATCCATCGGATAACGGTCGGCTTGGTAACGGCCAGGAGTCGGACGCCTATGAAGGAGCCGAGCATAATGCCCACCAGGGATGGAACGACCATCATCGGGATGACGCATCCATTGTTGACGTAGATCCAGGCAGCAGAAGTGTCCGTGATGGAAAGGAGAAACTTGCTGGTGGCCACGCTGATCTTCAAGGGAGCCCCCATTACAAGGTTCAGGACCGGAACATTTGCCCATCCTGCGCCCAGACCAAACATGCCGGCCATAACTCCGATCAGGATGAACAAGCACAGGCCCAAGGGGGTCCGGTGAACCTTCCAGTCAACGACCTTGCCGGTACTTTTTTCCTGATATACACCGTAGATCCTGAGAGCCGAGGAGAGCCTATCCGCCTCCTGCACATCAGGGAATTCCGATTTCTTGGCTGTCAACATGAGTACGCAGATGCCTAGAATGGTCGCCCCCAGTGCGATCTGGACAATATGGGTGGGCAGCGCCAGTCCGATTATGGCACCAACGATCGCACAGGCAGAGGCAATGAGGGCCACTGGAATCGCAAGCCTGAGGCTTGCCAGGTTCATTTTGAGAAGTCCGGGACCTGCCGCGAGAGCACCGGAGAGGGCCACAAGGAGCCCCGTACCCCTCACAAAATCGAGATGGAAAGGAAAAAACCCGCTAATAATAGGGACAAAGAGGACACCGCCTCCAACCCCTCCCAACACAGCAAGTATGCCCATCACAAACGTGACGATCAGCAGAACAAGAGGCCAGAACCACCATGCGTGGTCCTGTGCTCCCGCGGTCATAACCCCTTCTGCAGCTGCCATCACGGGGCTGCTGTACAACAACAACAGCAACAGCGCCCCTAACTTCGTAACCAAAACACTGTAGTATTTTCTTGACATAAGCATTTTTCCCCCTCCAATATGTTTTCTTCTCGAACGCTCAGATCATCGACGAGCTGAAATGAGCCGAGGCTCTAATCTTTGGAACGGATTGAAATATCCGGTTTCGTGCCGATTGTCAAGGGGCAATCATCTCACTGGATTTCCCCGGGGCTATAGTGGCATTTGGCCCTCCCATTTTGGTGATCTTAGTGCAGAGTTCTGGAGAAGATTTTCACACATTGAAGTGTTTCTCACCTTACGAAGGAAATTTGAAGAGAGACTCTGTAAAACAAGCGTTAAACCTTGACTCACACTAACAAATGTGAGAAAAGAGCCAAATCGGTTTTGCCCTTTGCTCGGAAAGAGTCGTATTCATATAGGAGACTTCTGAGATTTGGGATATGCTTCTGCTTCACGCTTCTTAGATCTGTGACAAGGAAGTTTGTATGGGTGAGACTCAGGCAGGTCAGGCAACAGGGCGGGCAAGCACGGTTCAAAGGGCTGGGGATGTGGAAGCTTCCCCTGGCTTGAGGGCTGCACAGTTGCAAGTCTTGAGCAGGACCTTGGCCAACGTTGCTCACGACATCCAGAACCATCTAGCTGCCATTAACGAGTCCGCCGGTTGGATGGGAGATCTGCTGACCCTAAAAAACAAACAGAGATTCGGCTGGATTAGCCGTCTTTTTAGACTTGGTAAACGTCACAGCGATGATATCAGACCTTTTTGCATTGCACTGGATGCGATCCAAAAAGAGATCGGTCAAGGATCGATCTCAAACAAGCGGCTAGGTGGCTTCGCCCATCGCCTGGAAGAGACTCTGTCTGTTTTTTCTGGTAACAAGGCCTTGGAGGAAATCGGGGATGTCCTGTTGAGAGAGGCCGCAGAGAAAGGTATCCATCTGGAGATGAAGCTGGCCAACGGAGAGCCTATGATTGAAACCGACCCGCCCGGCTTTCAGTTGGCAGTGTTCTGCGGTGTGGAGCAGATCATGGATGGCCTGGAAAGCGGAGATCGGCTTGTGTTGGAAGCTGGTGTAGGGGAGGGACGATATCAGGTACAACTCACAAGTTCACGCCCGGCAGAATCCCTTGGGTTGCCTTTGAGGGACCCCGATGGTCAGGACTTCTCTCAGACTATAGTAGAGGAGCTGGGCGGGCAGATTTGGAAGCAGTCTGGTGATGGAAACCACATAACGACTCTGGCCTTTCCCTTGGCCGTAGCGAGAACATAACTGCTTTTCGAAAGCACTGTAAGCTTGGGAATCATATAAAGGCAAGGAGGAAAAGAAATGAAAGTGTTGCTTGTAGACGATGAGATAGACTTCGTAACCACTCTTTCCAATCGACTGGGGATGCGCGGTATAAAGACAGATGTAGTCCATGACGGGCAAGAGGCCCTGGATTATGTGAAAGAACAGGAGCCGGATGTCATTGTTCTCGATCTCAAGATGCCCGGGATGTATGGGATGGAGGTATTGCGCCGGCTGAGCAAGACAAATCCTAAAATCCAGGTGGTAATCCTGACCGGGCACGGCACAGATCGCGATGAGGAAGAGGCCCAGAGACTGAAAGCGTTTGACTATCTGGAAAAGCCTACGGACATCGATAAACTGGCTGACCGGATTCGGGGTGCATACAAGTTCAAGTTGGAACAGACTATGGCAGCCGCCGCTTTTGCGGAAGCGGGTGAATTCGATACGGCCAGAGAGATGGCCAAAGACGCGGAGCCACTAAAGACCACCGGCGAACTTTTCCCAGATGAAGACAAAAACGAGACATAGGTCTCGCAAGAACATTCAGGGCTTTTAAGAAAATGACGACAATTCCGACCAAGCTGTTGCTCGTGGACGACGAGGAAGATTTTATTTCCGCTTTAGCTGAGCGCCTGCGTATTCGCAACTATGATACCAAGCTTGCCACCAGCGGAGAGGCCGCCATGTTGCTGATCCAAAAGGAACGCCCGGACATCGTTCTGCTCGATTTGAAAATGCCTGGAATGGGTGGGATGGAGACCTTGAAACAGATCAAGGCAAAAGATCCTTCCATTGATGTGATTATGGTTACCGGGTCGGTAGATAGTAAAGTCGGGGATTCGGCACGGAGTGCCGGTGCCACTGGCCACATGGTGAAGCCTTTCGATATCAAGCACCTTACGGAGAAGATCCAGGATATCAGGAAGAAACGTGGACTCGATTGAAGATGTTGCTGAGCCCAAGAAAATGGCTTTGGGGCCGGGCAAGGAAGAGACATTGCGCCAAAGGCAACTGGCCCTTATCGGTAAGGTGATAGCTGGTTTCAGTGACAAAATTGAGGGCCATTTGGCTGACATTCAGGAGTCGACCGGCCGGTTGGGCGACCTTGTGGGGCAGGCAAGCGAATCGACCCAAGAGGATCGGGAAACGTTTGCCGGAATTCTGTCGACTATTGAAAGACACGTCAAGATCTTGGCCCAAAAAAGCCAGCACCTTAATCGGTTTGCGCAACGGACGGGTGCACTATCTTCCACCTTTGATGCCGGCGAGCTTGTTGAAGAGACTCTGTCCTTTTCCACCCGCTCAGCGCGTTTGCGCCGAGTTTCCCTCGCGCAAGAAGCCGCTAAAATGTCACCAAGTCTTCGCAGTGATCCTATGCGAATTCACTTTCTTGTTTCGATTCTGATCGATAGTATGTTGGAAAGGATGAGCAGGGGCGGCAAGGTAATACTGCGTACAAAGTCAGCAGAAGAAGGGGTGGTGATCGAGGTGGAAGGGCACGGCAC
>JBEQLC010000166.1:0-4411 GCA_040326175.1 Desulfobacteria bacterium
GCTGAACCCAAGGCGCTGTAACTGGGCCCGCATTGTGTCAATATTCTGATATGTCCACTTGGCCGGGTGTACGTTATGGGCAATGGCGGCGTTTTCGGCCGGCATCCCAAAGGCATCCCACCCCATTGGGTGAAGGACATTGTAACCCTGCATGCGCTTGTATCGCGCCACAACATCACCGATAGCGTAGTTCCGCACATGTCCCATGTGGATATTGCCCGATGGATATGGAAACATCTCAAGCAGATAGTATTTTTCCTTACCCGGGTCTTCTTCTACCTGAAACAGCCCGTTCTGGTCCCAGATCTTATGCCACTTTCGTTCTACAAGCTCAGGCTGGTATTCCTTGTGCATTACTTCCCTCTGTCAACAAACCACAGTAATTCCGCGCCAGCGTATGCCACAGCATGCCTGGGGCACATTCAGAACTTCTTCCCAGCCTCATCCGACAAGAAACACAGAATATTGAATTTCGAACAAGGAATCTTGAATGAAGCTCCCCGCCGCAAGCGGGCGGGGTATCTGAAGGCATATACCCTTTGTAGCCCCTCACCCTAACCCTCTCCCCAAGGAGAGGGAACTATGCGGTAACCCCGCCGCAAGCAGCGGGGTATTAAAAATGAATAACCAATAACTTTAGTTAATGAAGATTGACGATTGGGACCAATAACGAATAGCTAATAACCCATAACCAATGACTCCTCCCACAATTAAGATCCGTCGCCTTCATCCGGAACATGATTCAGACATCCCCTTACCCCGTTACATGACCCCGCAATCATCCGGGATGGACCTCTGTGCAGCCGTAAAAGACGACCAGGTTCTCCCCAAGGGTTCCATCACGGTGATTCCCACAGGGATCGCTATCGCTCTCCCTCCAGGCCTTGAGGCACAGATTCGTCCTCGAAGCGGCCTTGCCTTCAAGCACGGCATAGGTATTATAAACTCTCCTGGAACGATCGATGCTGATTACAGAGGTGAGATAAGGATCGCGCTCATTAACCTTGGGAAGAGCCCGTATACGATCAGTCGAGGTGACAGGATTGCTCAGATGGTCATTCAGAAGGTTTATCAGGCCCAACTGGAAGTTGTGGATGCTCTTAAAGAAACAGATCGGAATGACGGTGGCTTCGGGCACACAGGGGTGTAGAGATTTTAGATTGCAGATTTTGGATTGTTTATTGTATATACAACTCGCCAATCAAAACGACACCGAACCATACAACTTTAGCTCACTTGATCGAATGAACCAATGACCGAAGTCTGCGTACTGGCCAGCGGGAGTAAGGGGAACGCCATCTATGTTTCTGATGGAGAAACCTCTGTTCTGATAGACGCAGGTCTGTCTGCAATCGAGACTGAACGTCGCCTCCACTCAAGAAAGCTTGATCCAAGAGACCTGGATGCGATTGTCGTATCTCACGAACATTCTGATCACATTCGGGGTGTGGGGGTGCTTTCCCGGCGTTATCAACTGCCGGTTCATATCAATGCCCCGACCTTTGCCTCTGCCAAAGCCCAGCTCGGCACTGTTTACGAAACCGTAAAGTTCCACAGCGGTGACTCCTTCCGCATCGGGGATCTCTGTCTTCACCCTTTTTCGGTTTCTCATGACGCGTCAGATTCAGTGGGGTTTACTGTTCAAGATGATACTACGAAAGTGGGAATTGTGACCGATCTGGGCGTGGCGACGCAGTTGGTCTGCCACCACCTGAAGGGATGCAGACTGATCATTCTAGAGGCCAACCACGATCCAAAGATGTTGGAAGAAGGGCCGTATCCTTGGCACGTAAAACAGCGGATTCAAAGCCGGCTGGGACACCTCTCAAATGAGGCGTCTCGCGACCTTCTAGGAGAGGTTTCTCACAGTGGGCTCAGGCATGTCATCCTGGCCCACATCAGCGAGACCAACAACGAGTCAGAGAAAGCCCTATCTGTGGTGGGAGGGGCTCTGTCGAATAATCGCACAGAGCTGAGCGTCGCCTACCAGCATGTGGCGGGAGAGATTGTTAGGCTGGGTTCTAAATCTTAACGAGCTCATAGGCTCTTGTGCCGAGTCCGATTTTTTCGGCGTAGTCTAACTGGATCTCCCAGTCAGTGTTGGGGTAGATGGCGCGGAACTTGTCCTCTCCAGGCTTGAAGTTTTTCGTGAGGCAGGAGTTCTTCAACCCTTCGGCGTTATTCACCAGGTCGGCCGAGGCCTGGTCGATGGCCACCGGATCGGTCGAGGCCACGAACCCGATATCCGGCACAATAGGGGCATCGGTGTGGGAATAGCAGTCGCAGGCAGGTGACACCTGGGTAATGAAATTAAGGAAAATGGAGGAGTCTTCTTTCCCCTTCAAGACCCCTGCGGTATATTCGACCATGTTTTCCAAAAAAGCCGGAATCGCCTGGTCCCACTGAATCTGGATGGCTTGATTCGGACAGACGATGATGCACTCTCCGCACCCCACACACTTCTTCAGGTCTATTTTTGCTTTTTCATCAACTAGAGAAATGGCCTTCTGGGCACAGTATTCCACACATTCACCGCACCCCTCGCATTTCTTCCGCTTTACCTTGGGGGAGACTGTGGAATGCTGGGCCAATTTCCCTTTTCGAGAGGCACACCCCATACCAAGGTTCTTGATCGTTCCCCCAAAGCCTGAAAGCTCATGGCCTTTGAAATGGGCCACGCTCACGATCGCGTCGGCGCGGGCGATCTCAGAACCGATATAGACTTTCTTGAATCGCTTCAAATTCACCGTAACCGCTTTTTCATTGCCACCCCGAAGCCCGTCGGCAATGATCAGGGGCGCGTCCACCACGGCATAGGTGAACCCATTCAGAATGGCGGCCGTCAGATGGGCCACCGAGTCACTCCGGCTTCCCACATAAAGCGTGTTGGCATCGGTCAAAAAGGGGAGGCCCCCTGCTTCCTTAATCGCGTCCACAACCTTGCGGACAAAGACTGGCCGTACGTAAGCCGTGTTTCCTGGCTCACCAAAATGGAGTTTCACGGCCACAAAGGCCCTTGCCTTGACCCTGGCCGGGAGGTCCACGGCCTCGAGCAGGCCCTTTACCTTGTCCACAAGATTTACGTTCGGTTTTGCCCTAAGATCTGCAAAGTAGACAGGACTTTTCATGATCTTTCCTCGCGGTGTTTGGCTTACAACCATAAGTGGTGTAGGCTGCTCATACCCAGCCTGTGTTGTGGAAGGTATCGTTATCTGAGTGCACTAAAGCATACCAGAGTGCCTAAAGTGCACTAAAGTGCCTACAATGCCTAGAGTTCGGTAACAGATGTTTCCAAGAGCATTGCGTAGGAAATCAGGTCACAAGACCTGGCAGTTCGATTTACCCTACCTGATCTGCTGTCGCCGATTCTTGTCTTAACTTTAGGCACGTTAGGCATTCTAGCGCACTCTAGGCACTTTTCTTTAACTCTATTCTTCTAACCTCTGTTCAATCAGTTCCGCTGCCTTTCTTCCCGAAAGGAGCATCCCGCCGAAGATGGGACCCATCCGATAAGAGCCGAACGTGGCATTGGCAGCCATTCCAGCCACATAGACTCCCGGAAAGGCTTCGCGGGTATTTTCAAGGGTTGAATGCTCGGCCACCTCGGCCCATAGAGACTTTTCACCCATGACCTTGCCTGTCTCGGTCAAGAGCTTTGATCCGGATTTTCTGACGATGATGTGCATCAATTCGACGGCATGTCCTGTCGCATCAATGGTGTAGCGGGCCCTGACGGTCAGGGGATCTACATGTAGTTGGGCCATTTCAACGGCGGTCCAGTTGATCACGAGGCCGATCACCCTGGCAGTTTCCGGGCCGTCTGTCTGCCGGATCATTACATCCTCCACGCTCATGAGGTTGAAGACCTTTGTCCCAGCCTGGCAGGCTTTGGAGGCTAAAGTCGTGACGGCTTCCACGGCATCTACTGAATAGTATCCTGTTTGAAAGAGCTGCGAGGAAATGCCCAGTTCATCAAGGATAGTCTTGGCTTCATCCTGTATTACGATCTCATTGAACATCATGCCGCCACCCCACATGCCGCCTCCGACGCTCAGTTTACGCTCAAAAAGAGCCACCTTCCTGCCGTTCTTGGCCAGGTAGTAGGCCGCTATTAACCCGGACGGCCCCCCGCCCACCACAGCAACATCGAGGTCCAGGTGATCGGTCCATTTCTTCGTGAAGCGGTCTATAATAGCCCTGGTTACAACCTGTTCGTCTAGTTTCATCATCCGGCCTTTCGTTCTGGTAGTTGACGGCTTCGTAAAAAGTCCATCTGCGGCGTTGCGGTTCATCCCCGCCCTGTTAAATTCTCGCTACGCGAGACGGCGGAGCCGATTTAACAGGGTAAATCATTGCGACGTACGATTAAGTACGCCTCATTCCTCAATATTCGCGCGCCTTGCATCTGGAG
>JBEQLC010000167.1:0-4389 GCA_040326175.1 Desulfobacteria bacterium
TATTTGGTAGACATGTCACCACTCATTATAAAGCATAAGGAGGGTCTCATTATGTCTGAAGAGGTTCTCATTTTTGGAAAAGACACCTGACCTTATACGACAACGGCCCGTGAGGTCTATGCCAAGGCAGGCAAACAGGTCAGATACTTGAACGTAGTGGCGGATCCGAAACAACTTGAAGTCATGCTTGGGCACTCAAAGGGACAACGCAAAGTGCCTGTGATCGTGGAAGGGGACTTGGTAACCATAGGCCTTAAGGGCAAAACATGAGGTGTTTAAAAGCTCATAAGGTCCCGTGTGGACCGTAAGCTACAAGCCATCTCAAAAACGCGTCTGAGTCCCCATGGCGGCGTTGCGGGTCGGCTCAAAATGCTCACGGAGCAAGGAAAATGGCTCGACGGTTGCTCCTTACTTTTTGAACGAATTCATGGGACGCAATACTAGTCGGTTGGATGGCACAAAGCGATTGTGAATAGAAGAGAAATGATGTCAAAGGGTTGTGGGCAATCCCGAGGCTTCAATCCTGCTTTGAAGCCTCCTCCGCCGTATTTCCTTCAATCTGTGGGGGGGGTTGGGTTCACTCGATTGGTAGCAAGGATCGTGCTGGCGCTGGATGGTTCTTCGGTCGAATCGATCAGTCTTACCCTGCCATCTATTTTGCCACCTGCTTCAAGTTCAATGTTCTTACAAATCATATTTCCCGAAAAGACTCCTGTACTTAGTATCCGCAAGTTCTCATAGACCGTAATATCCCCTTGGCACTCACCTCCAATAATCATTTCGCGCACCTTGGCCTGTGCATCGACACGGCTTCCCTTGGCCGTCACTACAGTGTCTGCAACAAAGGTCCCTTTCAGTGAACCTGCTACGATCAGTTTTCCCTTTATGTTAAGAGTTCCTTCGACTTGGCAGCCTTTGTCGATGATGGAAAGGCCTTGTTGTGTACGTCCCATGATATGCTCCTTCAACCAGATCAAGATAGAGCTGAATGTGATGTTCTCCCGATTATCCACAATCGTGCCTCAGGTATAACGCTGTCCTCTCGGTGCCTTATGAGCAAGGTCCTGGCCATGGAGGACAATAAGCAGCGGATTTTCTTATGATCGAATTACCCCGCCCACATTAAATACTTCTTCTAACAGAAAATCCCCGGTGTCCGAGTAAACATATATTTTTGCGGTCTCGAAAGGCGCGATAGTACTGACCTCAGCCAATGTGCCGCGAACAAACGTATAACGGGCAATGGAAAAGTGATGTCCGTTTTTGAAATTGTTCGGCTTCCCATTCTTTAAAGGCGTTACTGGGAATACCCGTGGCGGTCTTCCCGAATCCCCTTTGGGCTTAAGAACGAGGAATGCATACCCTGCAACTTTGCCTCTTTGGCGATCAGTATTCTGGACCTTAAACTTGAATTTGAACTCGTTGTTATTAGGCTCTAGCCAAATCTCCAGATTCCTGACTGATACCCTTGCCGCGGGCGTGGGTGGCGCAACCTTATCAGTCTCGGCTGTTGAGGAGAGAGTTGGTCGCGGTTTCTCTTGTGCCCGTGCCTTGGCACCTGCGGTGGCAGGAGGAGTCTGGTCCGTTGCCTGCGATGCCTTGTCTTTGGTCTGTTGCTCGGCATCGTTGACTGTTTTCCCCGCCGCCTGCCCGGCTCTCTCCTCCACCAACATTAATCGAACCAAAGCCTCTTCTCTGGTCTCTTCGGCGCTTCTAAGCTTTGCCGATAGCCTATCCAGATCCTTACTCAACGCTTTGTTTTCGGAACGAACTGACCTGTAGGAAACCGCTGAATAGATGAAGACAGCAAAAATCAAAGCAAGGCAGGCTGTCGAGGCAAGGAGTAATGGTTTTGTTAGATGAAGAGAGACTATCTTCCCGAGATCACCGATCAGAACGATTGTCCAGCTCCTCGGGTCTTGGTAGAAACGCTCAATGATTCCTATTCGTGGATGCGTTGCCATGTTTCTCGGTAGATCTTCCATTCCTCCCCGATGCGTTTGAGCCGAAGACGCTTGGTACCCACAGCCTGGTATCCACTCGAATCGTATTGTTGCAGGAAGGTTGCCGTACTTCGTTCCAACCCCTGCTCAATGTTTAGGTCTTCAATTCCAATACGGATCCGGGCATAGAGTTTGTTCAGGTTTTCTTTGTAACGTATCCAGGCCGTCAGGTCCATCTCCTGTGCCTGAAAATCCGGGGCATAACAGGCACGGTATCGGTGTATATCTTTGGAACTCCAAGCGTCGGCCCATTCGGCAACCAGATCCACAATCGCCCTGTGGTCCGTTAATAGCCGGTCAAAGCGATTCACGGCGGCGACTAGCGGAGGCTTTTCACCACGGTTGGGGTCATCGGGTCGGGACATTTCACCCGTAATTTTCCAGGCGTTCCCGCTCTTTTCCAAGAAGAGTTGCTTGGTGTTGACCGACTTCATCTGACGATCCAGGTCTATGACCTGATCAAAAAGGACAACGGCACAAGGGTTCCCGCGCAGGAGGGTCAGGTTTTGAAAGCTCACTTTAAATGAGAACTCGTCATCTTGCTGGAAGGTGCGAATCCTGTCCCACGCTCTCTGGAGCGTGTCAGTATTCCCGTTCGGCTTGCTGTAACACGCCCTAAACCTATCCCAGTCTCCTTTGACAAAAGCAGTTTCCCATTTACGTAAAAATCTTGTGAGACTCCTTTCGTCTTTGAGTCGGCTCTTGGCAGGTATCATGTCCAACTTCTGTGCAACAATAATTGGTGTGCGATTCAGTTGGATATATCGAGAGAGCATTTCAAGGTCGTCATTGTTCATGACTATGCAACCACTTGAATCTCGGGGCTTGATCGGCTTATCGCTCCCGTGCAGCCAAATGTTATTTCCCTCCCGCTCGAACTTGCGATCCGAGAAATTGGGATAGTCCATGACAAAAGCCCTTATGCCATAGATGGGAGCCAGATGCTTTTTCTCAAAAATTTTTGTGAAAAAGTAAATCCCCTCCGGAGTCTTGAGGTCTCCGGACTCATTCTTTCTTCCCGCAACTTTGCCCGTGGAACAGGAAAACTCCTGCTTCAGAGAAAAAGTGTCCTTGTATTCGTACAGCAGGAGACGCTGTGTCTCCTTTTCAACAAGTATCGCAAAAGCCGCGCCATCCTCGGGACTAAAGCTGACGAGTGGATAAGGAATCAGTTCAGAAGCTGATGAGGCAAGGACCGCAGAGGGGAGCAAGGGGACAAGTAGACATAGACCGACGAAGATCAGTATAGTGCGGGGAATCCTTGAAATGAATGTCATCGAAATCCTCATGTAAAAAGAATAGACTCTCTGTATTATCTATATCAATCCCATTTCCTTCTGTCATCGATCTTCCTATATTCTTCAGGTAACGTGCCCCTGTCAAGGAAACTGACCTTTCCGCGCACCCGCATGCTGCTTGGGATAGCCGCTTCAATCCGTTTGGCAAGCTCTTCTGTCGCCTCGCAGCCCTCCCTAAGTTCCACAGCAAAGGCCATCTGGTCTACATGGGCCTCGCGGGTCACCACCACCTGGTACCGATCGATTTCAGGAAACTTGGTTGCCACTTCATCTGCATTCGAAGGATGAATAAACATCCCCTTGACCTTGGTTACCTGGTCCAGACGTCCCAGGATTCTTACCAGCCTCTGGGCTGTCCTGCCGCATGGACAAGGTTCATCTGTGTAATAGGAGAGATCTCCGGTGCCAAACCTAATCATGGGATAGACTTTGTCAAAGACCGTTGCTACGACTTCTCCAGTCTCACCAGGTCCAAGTTGACGGCCCGTATCAGGGTCCACGATTTCCACAATACAATTATAAGGAAAGTGCATTCCGTCTTTTTCGTAGCATTCATAGGCCAAGCATCCCACGTCAGCAGTACCATATCCTTGGCGAACAATCATCCCAAAGGAGGCCTCCAGTTCATTACGGAGGGATTCGTGAAGCATCTCGCCAGCCACAAACCCGACTTCCAGATTGAGATCTCGTTGTAGGTCGTACCCTGCCTCTTGGGCCTTTTTCGAGATGGCAACCAGAAAACTTGGGGTGCCTATATATGCTGTGACCTTAAGGTCATGCATCAACCGAACCTGGAGCTCTGTATTCCCCACACCGCCCGGAGTGGCGATACATCCCAACCTGTGAAGCGCGTCCTCAAACCAGAAGGCCGGGGGAACCAGGTGGTAACTGAAGGTAATCTGGCCGACATCTCCTTTGCGAAAACCGGCTGCAAAAAAAGCCTGAGTCCAACGATCGTTTTGGCTGTGAATCTCCTCGGGTTCATAGATGGGACCAGGGGACATGCATATCCGCTTCAACTGATCCATGGGTACACCGAGAAAGCCGCCAAAGGGTGGGTCACTCTGTTGGAGTTCAGCCAATTCATG
>JBEQLC010000168.1:0-4366 GCA_040326175.1 Desulfobacteria bacterium
AATATGCTACGGCGCGATGTCGCCCCGAAGCTGAGGCGGATAACCGCGTCGTAGCCGAAGGCGAAGACGGGTACTTTTAGTGGGGCTCCATAATGACTCCTGGAGCGGTTCTCAGAAACATCTTCCGTTTGCGGCAATCTTTCTAAGCCGGCAGGGAGTATTTCTTTTTGAATCAGGTCAATTCCCCCCTCCGCTCGTTGGAGCATGATGCACGGAACTCTATAGTATAGGCACACGGCAACGCCCCCTATACGCTTGGTAGCGTGTTTGTAAATGGGTCAAGACTGTGCAGAAGATAGTGCCGTTGTGGTACCTGTCAGGAAATATGCAGTGACCTGACTTCAAAAAGAAATACTCCCTGCCCGCTCCTTATAACTGGTTCAAAACGGAACATATTTTTGACCAGCTCGCTCCCCGCCCACGAAGTGCTGCCGTAAGGCAGAACCCCCGTCCTTCAGGGCGGGGAAGCTTCACAACCACTATAAGATGTTCCGTCATCCAAATGGCTTCCGCACGCAAAAAAGCCCCTCGGAACCTGCATGGTCCAAGGGGCTTTCTCTTTTTTGGGCAGTCAGATCTACGCTCTATTCACATGGTTCTCTCTCTGAATATCTGGAGTAGGCCATGGCGAGCGTGCGGTATACAAGATGGGCAAGTTTGGAAAACGGCAAATAGGCAAATAGGCAGAATACAAAGACCAAGTGCACGAAATAGATAGGATAGGCAAGTATTGGCGCATGGGCTATTCTCGTCACTTCGGACAGGATCCCGGTAGTGACCAGGCCAAGGACCAGAATGATCAGAGACCAGTCAAAGTAGCTTCCCTTGCCGATATTTTCACCTTTGTCCTGAAGCCGGTTGTAGATCATCAGTATGACTCCGACAAGAAGGGCCACGGCACTGATATTCGCCAGGATCTTCACAGGGTTGCCCATAGAATAAGGCCCAGGCAGCTGAAGTATGTACAAGGCTACAAAGAAGCAGTTCGTGACGACAAACAGCCCGAGAAACGAAAAGAATACAAGGAGATGTGAAACATACCGATCTTTGTTTGAAGAGCACTCGTTAAACTTGGAATGCGCAAGAATAGTAGGGAGAGCACAGGCCAAGCTTTTCAGGAAATCGGGAATATTCAAGTCTTTTCGTTTAGCCTTCCCTTCTGCAACGGCATTCTTGTGAAGATCCGTCACAAACCTGTAAATCCCTATGCCGAATACCAAGGGGACCCAGAAGGTAGCCAGTGGGACAAAGATAAGATCTATGATCAAGGTTGGAAAGAACTTGGCAAATTCGATCTCGCCTGCCGGGATCTTCAAATGCCCGGTTGGCCCAAGGATCATCACAAAAATGGCCACAGGTATGGCGAGAAGAAGCCACCAGAATCTCGGATCAGGCACAATCCGGGCCAGCCACTTCGGCCACGCATACTCCTGAATACTGTAAGCCCTGACAGCACCCAGCAGGTCCCCGGGCTTTGCCCCTCTCGGACAGTAAGTCGAGCAATCATTGCAGTGGTGGCAAAGCCAAACGTCCATGTTGCCAACCAGTTTGTCCTTCAACCCCCACTGGGCTGCGATCATCTCCTTTCTGGGAAAGGGTCTTTCGTCCGGGGAGATGGGACACACCACTGAGCACGTGGCGCACTGGTAGCACTTTTTCAGGGTCTCTCCCCCCATTGTTTTCAGCTGTTTGATAAAATTGACGTCAGGTTCGACCAGATAGCTATTTGCCATTTTCATACCTCCTCATACCGTTACCGCCTATTGTGTTCGCCCAAATCCGCAAAAGGTATCTTTGGAGGATTTGCCCTGAAAGACCCCACGGCACATCCCCATTAACAACCTGACTAAAAGCCCTTGAAGGGGTTGGGGCCAACCCCTTGAATCGTTTCCACGAACTTGCCGATAATGCCCGGAATCTTTTCGTATTCATCAATGGCAATCTGGACCTGCTGCACACGCTCCTTTTCAAGCGCCAAGCTCTTTAATGCCTCGCCGATCTTTTCCATGCGAACATCAAGCAGTTCGCTTCCCTTGGCAAAGTGACACTGGTAGTCGTCGCCAAACTTGCAGCCGATTGTCAGGATGCCATCGATTCCCTTGGACAAGGCGTCCTTGATCCAGACCACATTCACCGACCCGAGACACCTTACAGGGATGATTCTCACCAATGGCGAATAGCTCAGTCGATTCAGCCCGGCCATGTCAAACGCGGGGTAAGCATCATTTTCGCAAGCAAGGACAAGAACCCTCAAGTTCTCGTCATCGTCCTCCGGGACCCCGATTGCCTTGACCGCTGATCCAATTGAATCAATGCTGTAATCTGCAAACCCCACGATACGCTCCGGGCAGGCGCCCATGCAGGTGCCGCACCTTCGACATCGAGTAGGATTAGGAAGTGGTGTTCCCTTTTCGTCATCATCCAGGGCGCCAAAAGGACATTCCTCAGTGCATCGCTTGCACTGTGTGCACCTCTGGAAGAAGAAATCAGGGAAAGTCATATCCCCTGACCTGGGGTGAACGGCTACGCCTCGGTAAACAGATTCGATACACTGAATCGCCTTAAGGGCGGCCCCGGAGGCGTCCTCCATAGATTCCTGGATGCTCATGGCCCGCCGGGCGCAGCCTGCCGCATAAATACCTGTCCTTCGGGTTTCATATGGAAAACAGATAAAATTCGAATCCGGGTATCCGTCAAAGAGATCCAGATCCCGAAAAGCTGGTCCCTGACGATATGCAAAATTCAAGACCGGCTCGTCCCGCGTGATGGGGACCATGCCGGTACCAAGTACTACCATATCCGCACTTAACTTAATGTTCTCACCAAGAAGGGTGTCCTTTGCTTCCAGAACAAGGGATCCATCGCCATTTCCTGATACACTTACCACCTCGCCCTTGGTTAGAAAGATCCCGTCATCTTGCTGAACGCTCTTATAAAAGTATTCATTCTGCCCCGGG
Source organism: Desulfobacteria bacterium (assembly GCA_040326175.1). GTDB lineage: Bacteria > Desulfobacterota > Desulfobacteria > Desulfobacterales. The sequence continues at coordinate 2,958 of JBEQLC010000168.1, forward strand.
GTGCGCATGTGCTGGTAAAATATGTACGCCTTGCCATCAGGGTTGTCCTCCCGGACATATTTTGCCTGCTTCAACGCGACCATACTGGTAACCGCAGAGGCATAGGGGAAGTCTTCGTCCGTTCCCTGACCACCGCATTGAATAAAGGCCACGCTAGCGGCTGGTTTGCCACTCGACGGCTTTAGGATCTTGCCATTGGCAGCCATCTCCTCAAAGGCTACGTTGGTCACCACATCCGGGAGTGTTCCTAAGCCAAGATGTTCAAAAGTAGGCTCTGGTTCTTTAGGTTCTGCCTCGGCTTCGGCCTCCTTGGCCTCTTCACCCTCGGCCGCTGGAGCCGGTTCATCCTCTTTCTTGGGTTCCCACGGCTTCCAACCGGTGGCCAAAATAACAGCTCCAAAACGCTCTGCATCCGAATTCTTCACCAGAATAGTGGCAGGCGAGTCAGGTGTCGGTTCACCACCTTTGGCAGCCGCCTCTTCACCCTCTTCCGCCATTTTGGCAAGTATTGCTTCCTCTTCCTCCGCGGACATGACATCCCAGGCGCTCTTGGTGCCAGCAGCCTTGAAGGTAATATCGAAGAGCCCCGGGGCGCCGGCAATACGGGCTATCTCCGTGCCTGTGCGGATTTCAATCTTGGGATGAGCTTCAGCCTCTCTGATGATCTGGTCGATCACGGGGGGCTGCAACTCTTCATACGGATAGGACGACGGTGTCTGCTTGCGCATCTTGGCCGCAAACCCTCCGATCTTAGCCTGCTTTTCAATGACTAATGTTTCGTAGCCGGTCTTTGCCGTCTCCAGGGCTGCGCTCAGCCCGGCGACACCACCACCCAGGACCACGATTTTTTTGTCGAAGGTCTCTTCCAGGTACGGCTCCGGCGGGAGCATCTTCTCAGCCTCGGCTATTCCCATACGAACATAGTCTTCTGCCATCTCTTGAATCAGCTGATCCACCTGAGGAGCACCTTCCTCGCCCCCAATCCTGTCCTCTTGGGGCTTGTGGCTCCACACCACGCCCTCTCTCAAATTGGCCCTCTGTACAATTACGGGGCCAAAATCAAAGACGTCGTACAGAACACGTTGGGAACAGGCAGCAATAACTACGGTGTTTACGCCTTCGTCCGCTATATCTTTCTTGATCAGCTCAATGCCCTCCGGGGAGCACATGATGGGATGATTCCTGCAAATCTCTATCTTCTTCGGGACCCCATTCTTTACCACCCTCTCTTTGTCGATGGCTTCTCCGATCCCGCAACCTTCACAAATATATACGCCTATCTTCTTCTCCATTGACGACCTCCTAGCTCTTCACCAAGGTTTGAATGGCCTTGAGGGCCATACCGGTGGCATGTTGATTGGATGAAGTGACATCCAGCGGCTTCGCGGCACAGCCGGTGGCAAATATTC
>JBEQLC010000169.1:0-4321 GCA_040326175.1 Desulfobacteria bacterium
TACGTTCATGGCTTCTCTTTTCAAGAGTTCAATGATCTCGATCCGCCTGTCGACGGAAAGGAGTTTGAACAGTTCTGCTGATTCTTTCATTCACCTCTCCAGAAACTTATTAAGTGCCTGCTAATATACTTACATACCTTGCCGGTGTCAATAGAATACTTCCAACCTGAAGGAAATAGTCCTAGTCCTGGTGCCTGGTGCCTAGACTAGGTACAAGGAACCAGGCCCCTTTTTCCGAGTAGAAGGTAGAAAGTCAAAGATCCTGAGACTGTCGAAGGGTAGAAAGCCAGATTCCACATGTTGCCCTCAACTTGTTACTGCTTTTCCAACCCCATGGTTTGCCTGGGCTGGATCCGGTATATTTTCTGTAACGTTTCATCTCACAAGTTGTCTAATCCTTTAGATAAGCCGGAAACACTCATTCCAGGGTAAGGGCTATGCATACTAATAATCAAAGAAGACATCCACGCATATACAAACCTGTCGAGGTCAATTATTACTTTGGGACGAATTTATTCAGGGAGTTCACAATGAGCCTGAGCATGGGTGGACTGTATGTCAAGACCGCCCAACCGCTGGGGGTTGGTTCCTTATTCCTTGTGGACTTCAATCTTCCCGGTTTTGACCATCTATTCAAGATCCGGGGAAAGGTTATCTGGATAAAAGTCGCCCAAGACGTTAATGGGCCACCGGGAATGGGCATCAAATTCCTTGATGTTCCCGAGGCTGATAAAAGAACCTTACTTCAGTATATTGGTGCCTCCCAGATAACACAGCAGGAATTCTAGACACCAGAATTCTTGGTGCCGTTGGTGCCGGAGTGTGAAAGGCGAGCTTGTCCGCCATCTTTTCCGCCACGGCTCAAAGAGCGACGGCTGGAACTGACCCCGCGGTTTGTGAAGAAGGGTCAAGGTTAAGAGAGAAAGGTTAGTCAACAGTGAATTTCCTTTCCCCTTTATCCTTTCACCTTGCACCCCGGTTGATGCCATAATTCAAACTCTGATACCCCTGAAGTTCCAACGGAACAAGTGTAAGAAAAAAATCTTAGTGTCTCACGCAGTCATCGGTTCCAACCTTGGGACAATCATCCCCTTCGCAGCAGACTTCACAGACACGCTTGAATACTCGGAGGCCGGTAAGCTCTATATCGGGAGTCCTGTAATTCTCCCGTTGAGGTTCTTTCCTGAGCAGGTCGGTACTGAGGTACTTCTTGTTGTCATCCGGAAAAACCGTTGCGACGATTGAATCCCCTACGGTGTTCTCCAGCACCTGGAGAGCTCCGAGGAAATTGGCACCGGAGGAAATTCCCACCGCCAACCCCATTTCAGCTGCAAGCTTCTGGGCCATCAGGATGGCGTCTCCATCGTGGACAGAGACTATTTCAGCCAACGAGTCCAGATCAACGATGGAAGGTATGAACTCGTCCGAGACCCCCTGGATACGATGGCTGCCTGTTTTGTGACCCTTGGAGAGTGTCGGAGACTCCATGGGCTCCAGAGGATGGATTTTCACACCTGGAATCTGTCGACCGAGGAAGTTCCCGACGCCCATCACGGTCCCACCTGTCCCCACGCCTGCCACGAAAGCGTCAGGTGCCAGCCCTTCCAACTGGAGCTGGTACCAGATCTCCGGACCAGTGGTTAGTTCATGCGCTTCAATGTTGGCTTTGTTGGAAAACTGGCTCGGCAGAAACACTTCGCTCTGCTGGGAGGCGAACTGTTCCGACAAACGGATCGATCCTACAAAGCCGCCCTGTTCCTGTGTGACGGGCATGACATGGGCTCCCATGCTCCTGATCAGATCCACTCTCTCACGGCTCATCCAGTCCGGCATCAGAATGGTTACCTCGTGACCCAGTGCCCGGCCGATTGCTGCAAAGGAGATCCCTGTATTACCGCTGGTAGCCTCCACGATGGTCTCGCCTGGATGGATTTTCTCATTCTTGTAGGCGTTGTACAGGATGTGCAGGGCCATCCGGTCCTTGATGCTCCCGGTCATGTTCAAGGCTTCGTATTTAGCGAAAATGCGCCGGTTTTTTCCGGCAAAGGTAAAATTGACCTCCAACAGCGGCGTGTTCCCGATAAGTCTTCCCAGGCTCAGAAATTTTTTCTTGAGTTCCTTGTCCATAATAATCCCCATGGTTTATTCAAAATTTCGAAGGGTATCATAAAGAGTTTTTACTGTTTTAGGAAGAATCGGTGCCAAAATCTGGGCCAGAGTGTGAATTCTGGCAAAGATCAGTACCTGGTGCCTGGTCCAGGTACCTAGGCAGATCAGGAAACACCACAATTCATACTCCGGCACCCAAGATTCTCTATTTTGATTTTACTAGATGGCTCAGAAACATCAAAGCCCAACCAAAAACCAGCAATATCGATATCATTGATCCCTGCTGAATAGCACCAGGCAAGGTTTCATACTTTTGCATAAGGTCTGGACGAAGGGTAAATGCGGGGGCACCCAGCAGTCCGCATATGTACCAGCTTGCAGAGAGGAAAAAGATATATCCTGCCATTCTGAGGTCTGAGGCTGTTTGATCAACCACTGAAAGCGACGGACGTTTTTTGCACCATTGCCAGAGTATACCCACGAAAAGCAGCGCTATGAGACCGCCGTCGATACCGAAAAGGGCAGGAAGCATTGAAGAGGGGGAAAGAATGGCAGTTAAAAACACGACAATGAATATGCCTGGCACCAATATTATGAGGCGAGGTAATTGTACCTGAGCATACATTCCCGCTCCGGTCAGGGCGATCAATGCTCCCACTGGCGCCGAAAGTCCCCAGATGAAGCTCACTATCCCTGGCATAGGAAGGTTCTGAAAGCCATGCTCTCTTATTGCTGGAACCATCCACCATGAATACAACCAACCAACCCCAAGGACAAAAACTACACCGATGCCGAATACGATTAAACCCACCTTCTGCGATGATAATGTTACTTGCATAGTCTCTCCTTAACCATTAACAGGAATAATGGGGTCAGATCCCAAGAAGTTTATCAACGACAAAGGCCGCCCTGCAGGCGGCCTGGTAATTGCAGGCTTTTGGATTCTCCCGCTCTCACAATCATACTAACGGATGAAGCATGGCAGTTTCAAGGGGTTCGCGGGAACTTCCGTGATTCGTGACTCGCCTGCCCTGCCTGTCCCGAGCAAAGCACCAGTTAATTATGCGCTGCGCCGAGGGGAGCCTGTCGAAGGGTGATTCGTGATTCGAAAACCTGCTTGTCCGCCATAGCTCAAAGAGCGACGGTGGAAGCTCAAAGAGCGACGGTGGAAGCTCAAAGAGCGACGGTGGAAGCTCGAAGAGCGACGGTGGAAGCCCTTGCGCGAAGGGGGAAGGTTGATAGCGAAGGTGGAAGGTACGACCCCAAGGGGTGCCCTAAAAGTTCAGTGTAAAGTGCAGGGTGTAGAGTGTAGAGAAGTTAAATATGCGCTTTTCAAGCAACCAAATTCCAAGGACTCAGGTCAACCATTGCCAAATTCCGGGCCTGACCCCAATCACCCGATCGACAGAAAGCCTCTGGTAGCACTTAAAAGGTAAGAGAGCAGGACCTGACCCCACGGTTTGCCCCGTCCCTAAAAGTGGAACTTCAGACCTGCGGTGAGCGAATTGGAACCGCCCTCTTCTGCAAACAAACCGAAGGCCTTGGAGCGGTGGTGTAGGCGAAAAACCACCGCCCAATTGGTATCAGGTGGACCGAGGGTTATTTCGGCAAACCAGTAACCCAGGAACTGTTTGGTTGTCCCCTTGATCCTGACCTCAACTTCAGGTTCTTCGGATGCCCAGGAGAGCCCAAACCCGAAGGCGAAGCTCGTGTCAACTACTTTATCCCAGCGAAATTTGTGCCAACGTCCGGGCACTGCAAGGTTGAACTCAAAGTGCTCCTGCTCTCCGAAATATTTAGCCACCTGTCCTTCGAGTTCAAACGTGAGGGCACCATCATAAAGGCGCTTCATGGGCCATGCCAGTGCTCCCACCAGAATATAAGCATCGGCGAAATTGACGTTCGGGGAAAGGGATTCCAACCACCGATCTTCGGTAACTCGGCCCCCGTAGACAGTGACGGCATAGTCCTGGGCTCGGGCAGAACCGGTCACACCCAAAAGCAGACACGTTCCCAGAACAATTCTTAAAATGGAAAAAAACATGATGTGCGGAGCCTTGATCCCCCCTGTGCCCTTCACACGCCTTTGATAATCCGCGGTGTCAGACCAACTAATATATACCTAGTTGGTCGGAAAGGTCACAATACACCGGGCTGTCCCCAAAGGTTCCCAAGGCTACTTTTTCATCATTCCTCTAACAAAGGCCATTCC
>JBEQLC010000016.1:0-14364 GCA_040326175.1 Desulfobacteria bacterium
GCTCGTCAGGCGCGAAGCATTGCTCGGCAACAAAATTCCTCATTTATGAATTGGAAACTTACCCAGTGCCCAACACTTGTTACGTTATTTATGGATGGGCACTAACAAGTTTTACCATTTAACAGAATAGAGACACAGAGCATTTTCTACTGAGAGACGTTTTCCTCTATAAACCGGACAATGTCCATTGTCGGTGTACCGGGGCCGAACACGGCCTGAATGCCGACATCTTTCAGGCTGGGGACATCTTCTTCAGGTATGATACCACCGCCGATAACGAGAATATCGTTTGCCCCGGCCTTCTTCAGAAGCTCCATGACCCTGGGAAAAAGATAGTCATGAGCGCCCGAGAGAACGCTCATTGCTATGACATCCACGCCTTCCTGAATTGCGGCCTGCACAATCTGTTCCGGGGTCTGCCGCAACCCTGTATATATTACTTCCATGCCGGCGTCTCGCAATGCACAGCATATGACCTTTATGCCTCGGTCATGGCCGTCCAGACCGGGCTTTGCACCTAAAACTCGAATCTTTTTCTTGGCTACAGGCATTTCAGATTACTATAGTAATTCTCATAAGTATGTTCCGTTTTGAACCATTTATAGTTAGAAAGATTGCCGCAAACGGAACGTATTTTTGGCAACCACTATATAACAACTAAAGCGTAGATACTGCCGTGTACTCGCCAAATACCTCTCTTAGTGTGTCACAAATCTCTCCCAGTGTGGCATAGCTCTTCACTGCCTCCATGATAGGCGGCATCAGATTGTCACTTCCTTGCGCACATGTCTTGAGCTTTCCAATGGCAGAGTCGACTGCAATGTTATCCCTCTCAGCTTTTAATTGCTTTAGTGTTGCAACTTGAGATTCCATAACGCCAAGATCTACACGCAGTAGGTTTTTTGGCGGGACCTCCTCATCTTGAAATTTATTTAAGCCCACTACAATCTGGTGCCCCTCCTCCACGGCTTTCTGATATGCATAAGCGCTTTCCTGGATCTCTTTCTGAATATACCCCTGTTCGACAGCAGCTACAGCACCGCCCATTTCGTCAATCTCGTCGATGTACGTCTGTGTGCGCTCCTCAATCTCTTTGGTCATACGCTCCACATAAAACGAGCCACCCAACGGGTCGACCGTGTTTGCAACGCCCGATTCGTAGGCAATAAGCTGTTGGGTTCTCAGAGCTGTTTGCACTGCCCCTTCAGAAGGAAGCGAGAAGGCCTCATCCATGGAATTGGTATGAAGCGACTGTGTGCCGCCAAGGACAGCCGCAAGGGCTTGTAGAGTAACCCTGGTGACATTGTTTTGTGGCTGCTGGGCGGTTAGGGTGCATCCGGCAGTCTGGGTGTGAAACCTGAGCATGAGGGACTTGGGAGATTTTGCCCCAAAACGCTCTTTCATGACTCCAGCCCACAATCGCCGCGCTGCCCGAAACTTGGCAATCTCTTCGAAAAAATCGAGGTGTGCGTTGAAAAAAAAGGAGAGGCGCGGTGCAAAGTCATCTACCTTAAGGCCAGCTTCGAGAGCGGCCTCAACATAGGCGATTCCGTTGGCCAGGGTAAAGGCTATCTCCTGGACTGCCGTTGAGCCTGCTTCCCGGATGTGGTATCCGCTGATACTTATGGTGTTCCACATCGGAATGTTCCTGGAACAGAAGGCAAAGATATCCGTAATGATACGCATCGATGGTGTAGGCGGGAATATATAAGTCCCTCTTGCAGCATACTCTTTTAGAATATCGTTTTGGATGGTCCCTTTTAATTTTTCAGAATCAATCCCTTGCCCGGCAGCTGTCTGCACGTACATTGCTAGCAGAATGGCGGCTGGGGCATTGATCGTCATGGACGTACTAACCTTGCCGAGGGGAATCCCATCAAAAAGAGTTTCCATGTCTTTGAGAGAATCGATGGCAACTCCAACTTTACCCACTTCACCACGGGCCATGGGGTGGTCCGAATCGTATCCAATCTGGGTGGGAAGATCGAAGGCTACACTCAGGCCGGTTTGGCCTTGCTCAAGCAAGTATTTGTACCTTTTGTTGGATGCCTCTGCGCTGGCAAAACCAGCATACTGCCGCATGGTCCAGAGTCGCCCGCGATACATGGTAGGCTGCACGCCTCGGGTGTATGGATAACTTCCGGGGAGTCCCAAATCTTTCATATAGTCACTCTCGGGTGCGGACAGGGGTGTATAGACCCGTTCCACCGGGATCCCCGAAAGGGTTTCAAAACGCTCTTCCCGCTCCGGGCGCTTATCAAGGATCTCCCGGGTCTTCTTGGCCCACGCAGCCGAGGACTTCTCTATTTCCTTTAGCTTTTTGGCATCGTACATATGCTGTGTGTGCTCATAAATGGCGGTTTTATGAGCTCCGTAGAGTATTAGGTTTAGACTATCGTTCGAAAAAATCCGAAATACAAAGCAAGAAATTTAAAACAAATTCAAATTGGCAGGGTTGTCGTTTGAAACATCAGGAAATTTGAACTGCTACAGCGAGCGCATTCCTCGCAGCTTGCTGCGGGGTTAGCGAGCGAATCCAAAAATTGTAAAATTCCTTACAGTCGAAGATTCCCTGCAGCTTGCTGCAGGGAGCTTCCAAATTCGGCCTGCCCTGGCGCGATGTGCTTCGAACAGGCTATTTCGCCTGTAAGCCAGGTCTGGGCCAGGGATGTGTTTCGGATTTCGAAAAGATTTTGCGAACCAGTAATGGGTTTACCAAATTCTTACTTCACAAAGGCAAATTGTCGTGTTTCTTGGCAGGCATACTGTCTTGCTTGTTTTTCAGGGACTCCAAGGCTCTAATCAACTTAGGCCTCGTCTGCTCGGGTAAGATAATTTCATCAATGTACCCTCTTTCAGCAGCCCGGTAAGGACTTGCAAAGATACTGCGGTACTCCTCTATCATCTCTGCCTCTTTTTTTGCAGGGTCCTCAGCAGCACTGATTTCCTTTTTGAACACAATATTGACGGCCCCTTCCGGTCCCATGACCGCAATCTCTGCCGTCGGATATGCATAATTGATGTCCCCCCAAAGGTGCTTGCTCGACATCACAATGTAGGCGCCACCATAAGCCTTGCGGGTGATGACCGTGATCTTGGGTACCACGGCTTCGCAGTATGCGTAGATGAGCTTGGCCCCGTGTTTGATGATTCCTCCGTATTCCTGGGCCGTGCCCGGTAGAAACCCCGGGACATCACAAAAAGTAATAAGGGGAATGTTAAAGCAATCGCAGAATCGAACAAATCGTGCGCCCTTGATAGAGGCACTGATGTCCAAACACCCGGCCAGGAAAGAAGGTTGGTTGGCCACCACGCCGACCGTATGACCATTTAAGCGGGCAAAACCGACAATAATATTCATGGCGTGCCGGGCCTGCACCTCGAAGAAATGACCGTTGTCCACCACCGAGTCAATGATCCTGCGTATGTCGTACGGTTGTTTGGGGCTCTCAGGGACTATCTCCCGAAGTTCCATATCGATCCGGTTCGGGTCGTCTGTGGGTTCAACAGAAGGTGGCTTCTCGCGATAGTTTTGGGGCAAAAAGCTCAGGAGCTCCCTTATCATGGTCAAGACCGTTGGGTCGTCTTTCCCGGAAAAATGGGCAACCCCGCTGGTGGCATTGTGGGTCAGAGCTCCGCCGAGCTTTTCAGGGGTGACCTCTTCGTGGGTGACAGACTTAATCACCTGGGGGCCTGTGATAAACATATAGCTGGTCTTTTCCACCATGAAGACGAAATCGGTTAGTGCTGGAGAGTAGACCGCTCCCCCGGCACATGGGCCCATAATGGCGGAGATCTGTGGGATCACTCCGCTGCTAAGAACATTTCGCATGAATATGTTGCCGTATCCGGCCAGGCTGGAAACCCCTTCCTGTATCCGGGCTCCCCCGGAATCGTTCAGGCAGATGAGCGGGGCACCGTTTTTTCGGGCAAGATCCATCACCTTGCAAATCTTTTCGCTCACGGCCAAGCTCAACGATCCCCCCAATATAGTAAAGTCCTGGGCAAAGACATAGACCGGCCGGCCATTGATGCGGCCGTAACCAGTGGCGACCCCGTCTCCCGAGAACCTTTTCTTGTCCATGCCAAAATCTGTGGACTGATGCAGCACAAACTTATCAATCTCTTCGAAGCTGTCTTGATCGAGTAGCTGATGAATCCTCTCCCGCGCTGTCCATTTCCCCTTTTTGTGCTGAACATCGATCCGGTCCTGGCCACCACCAAACTCGGCCTCAGCGGTCTTTTCAATTAGGGCTTGAATCTTGTCTTCAGGTGCCATGATGTCTCTCCGGCCTCATTCTCTATTCTTGTTCCAAAACCATCAGGGTTTCGTCTGTTGAAACGTTATCCCCCACTTTGACCGCGATTTCCTTGACCGTTCCGTTTGCAGGGGAAGGAATCTGATTTTCCATCTTCATGGCTTCCATCTTTATCACGGGTGTGCCAGCCATTACCTGATCTCCGACCGCCACCATGATTTCGAGTATCAGGCCGGGCATGGGCGCAGTAACTTCCCCAACTGATGGGGCAGATTGCACGGGAGCCACGGGAGGCTCGTGACCGGCTGGTGTCGCTATTGGCGGAACAGACCGAGTAGGCGTTGACAGTGAGGTTGACCCTGGAACTGCGCCGGCGCCCTTTTTCACGTCGATTTCATAAGGCTTGCCGTCTACCTTTACTGTGGCTCGCTTGCCGTCAAACTTTTCGACGTCTATCTTGTAAGCCTTGTCTCCAATTGAGAGTTCAAAGGTCTTCATCTTGACTACAATTCCCCATTCTTTTTATTCATTTGATTTTCAGGACTGATCCGAGTCTCGGACTAGCCAAGGAATTCTTCAGAGCAATACTGACTGCGCCCGCCAACTTCGTAGGAAAAAGTTATATGGAGCCCCACGGGTAAACCCGTGGTCCCACTAAAGTACCCGTCTTCGCCTTCGGCTACGACGCGGTTATCCGCCTCAGCTTCGGGGCGACATCGCGCCGTAGCATATTGATTGTTTGCGCATTCATCCACGGGCAAGCCCGTGGTCTTCTGCGAAGGCGGATAAAAAGGGTATTCAGCAATATCTGAACACCCTCATGCCATTGTAGTCCCTCCTTACCATAACAGCTGGGTTTTTCAAGCCAAAAGTCCAGGAAGGGGTCTGGATTTGTTTTTGCTGTTTCTAAGACGGTGGGAATGTGGTCCGAACCTAAAGCTCAGGCAGAGCGATTTTTAGCATCTCGTCCATGGTATCTACAAAATGGAACTTAAGCGATGTTTGAACCTTCTTAGGTACATCTTCAAGGTCCTTCTCGTTCCACGTGGGAAGGATGACGGTCTTGATCCCCGCCCGATGCGCGGCCAGGACCTTCTCCTTGACGCCACCCACAGGTAGTACCTGACCCCTCAATGTGATCTCACCCGTCATGGCCAAGTCGCTGGCCACAGTCTTTTCGGTGAGGAGGGAAGCCAATGCGGCTAACATGGTGACGCCAGCCGATGGCCCGTCCTTAGGAATTGCTCCTGCTGGCACATGGATGTGAATCTCGTGATTCTCGTAAAAGTCTTCAGGTATGCCAAGACTTTTAGCGTGGGAACGAACAAAGCTTAGGGCTGCGGTCGCAGATTCCTTCATCACATTTCCTAACTGACCAGTCAAAGTTAAAGCATGCCGCCCCTTCATCTTGGTGGCTTCCACGAAGAGGATGTCACCGCCCGCTTGGGTCCACGCCAGTCCGGTCGCCACCCCGGGCGTTGATATGCGCTCGCTCACCTCGGAACGAAACCGGAGAGGCCCCAGGAACTTGTGGATGTCCCTCGCGCTCACGCGTGTGGGGCCTTTGCATCCTTCTGCCACAACACACGCCACGCCGCGACAGATGGCCGCCAGCTCTCGTTCCAAGTTCCTCAAACCAGCTTCCCGCGTATATCCGGATATGACGTTTTTGATGGCCCCCCCGGTTATGGTAAGCTGTTCGGCAGTGAGGCCGTGGGCCTCTAACTGGCGGGGTACAAGATAGCGCTTAGCGATCTTCACTTTCTCATCCTGCGTATAACCCAGGAGGTCCAATACCTCCATGCGGTCCCTGAGGGCCGGGGGAATGGTGTCCAGGATATTGCCGGTCGTAATAAACATGACGTTTGACAGGTCAAAGGGTACGTCCAGGTAGTGATCTGAAAAGGAGAAGTTCTGTTCGGGGTCCAGGACCTCAAGTAGGGCTGAAGAGGGGTCGCCCCGAAAATCAGTTCCTACTTTGTCGATCTCATCCAGCATGAAGACAGGGTTGTTGCTTTCGGCTCGTCTGATACCTTGGATGATGCGTCCGGGCAGGGCACCCACATATGTCCGGCGGTGGCCGCGGATTTCCGCCTCGTCCCGCACGCCCCCGAGGGATATGCGGACAAACTTTCTCCCCAGGGCTCGGGCAATGGAACGCCCGAGGGAAGTTTTGCCTGTGCCGGGAGGACCCACAAAGCACAGAATCGGCCCTTTGGAATCAGGCTTGAGCTTGCGAACGGCCAAGTATTCGATGATACGTTTTTTGACTTTCTCTAGGTTGTAGTGGTCTTCATCCAAGACCTTCTGGGCCTTCTTGATATCGAGCATGTCCTCCGCGCTTTCGTTCCAGGGAAGGGCAGTTAGCCAGTCGAGATAAGTTGTAGCCACGGTGTACTCGGCTGAAGACGGATGCATGCGGCCCAGGCGTTCCAATTCCCGCTCGGCCTCTTTTTTCGCCTCCTCAGGAAGATCCTTTTCCTCAATCTTGGCCCGATAATCCTCAACAGCCGTATTCTCTTCGTCCTTTTCTCCCAACTCCTCCTTGATCGCTTTCAGCTGCTGCCGCAGGTAGAAATCTCGCTGGGCCTTATCCATGTCCTGCTTTACCTGCGATTGTATCTTCTGTCCCAAGTCAAGGACCTGAAGTTCCCTGTTGATCAACCTGGTGACCTCTGTCATACGTTCCTTAACATCTTCGGCTTCAAGGATCTTCTGCTTTTCGTCCTTGGATATGTTCAGGCTTGAGGCGATGAGGTCCGCCAACATCCCCCCCTCATCTATCGATTTGGCCAGGGTCCCCAGTTCCTTGGGCAGGTACGGAGATAGTTCCAGGACCTTTTGATACAGGCCCACAAGGTTGCTCATCATGGCATCCGCTTCCATGTCCTTGATCGTTTGTTCGGGGACAGTTTCGATCCTGGCGCGAAGGTATGGTTTGTCCGAAAGGTACTCCAAGATACGAAATCGACCAGCTCCTTGGACCAGGAGTTGGGTTCCCCTCTCGTCTGGTTTAGACATCTTCAAGATTAACGCAGCAGTCCCGACATCATAAAGGTTCGCCGGTTCATACGATCCCTTCGGATCCGTATTCTTAGAAGCAACGAGTCCGACAAGGCGGTCTTTGGCCATGGCCTCATCCACCAGCTGCTGGGATGCCTCCTCTTCGACGACCAAAGGCAGCACCATCCGGGGAAACAGCGCCAGATCCATGACCGGCAAAATCGGCAAGACCTCTGGAATTCTGTGAATTCCCTCCTCTTCAGGGGAGGTCTGGGTGTTTGATTCTTCTATCATGACTATATCTCCTGATCATTCAATTCATTCGGCATCGATAGGGACCCGTCGGGCATGATTTCGTAGCTTTTTTGCCATGGTGATCTTGAGAAGGCCGTTCTTGAACGAGGCTTTGCCCTTCTCCGGGTCTATTGGCACAGGGAGAAGCAAGATCCTTTCAAAGCTGCCGTAAGCGATCTCTGCAAGATGATACCTCATGCCTTGAACATGTGGTGTTTCCTGTCTCCTACCGGAGATCCTCACAGCTCTCTGACCGAGTTCTACTTCTAGATCTTCCTTGTCCACGCCAGAGATTTCTCCAATGATAATAATCTCTTCAGATGTTTCATAGATATCCATTTGGGGGCGCCAGGTCTGCCGTGGCAGGGCCAGCATCGGATTGACCTGCCGAAACATCTCGTCCATGGTCCTCTGGAGCCTGCTGTGCATCTCTTCGAGATTTTTTCCAAAGCGTATCTTGATGTACTCCACGGATAACTCCTTTTTACAGTGAACGGTTGGATTTGCCGGTATCGTGGTTGTTCCCCGGCATGGAGTTACACACTTTCCCTTTTATTTCGGAAGCTTGAACCATAATAACCACTAATTAGATATTTGTAAAGATCTCGGTCAGATTGGGACTGTCATCTCGCGAGAGATGACCGAATGAGGTTTGCCTTGTCAGATTCTACGGGCTCCCAAGCCCGAGTATCAGACCATGGCGTTGAACTGAACAGCGAGCGCATTCCCTGCAGGTTTTGCCTGACGGCAGTGCTTCGCGGGCTGCAGGGAGTTTCAATAATCAAGGCTCAGGCCCCGGAGGATGGCGATGGATCGGGAACGTTTTTCCCTTTACAAGGAATTCTTGGTGTGGTACACGGAAACGCTTTTACTAGTCAGCCCTCTCAATTTGGGCAAAAAGACAAAGTTTGCTGCATACTATATTTAGTATAATCACAATTAGTTACTAGGTCCCGCGATGAAGAAAAAGGACATTAACTTTTTCAAAAAGTTCTTAACCGAACGCCTGGAGAATCTCCTGGCTGAGGCCAGTGAAACAGTATCCGGCATGACGGGTGAGATCGTGAACTTTCCTGACCCCACAGATCGAGCCGCCCTTGAAGCCGACCGTAATTTTATGCTCCGGATACGAGACAGGGAGCGGAAATTGATCGCGAAAATCCGCAGTGCCCTCGAGCGAATCGATAATGAGACATACGGCATTTGTGATGCTTGCGGTTCTGAAATATCAACCAAACGCCTGAAAGCCCGACCAGTAACCACACAATGTATTGACTGCAAGACCAAGGAAGAAGCAACGGAGAATGCCCTTGGGATTTGAGTCTTCTTGAGTATTCTACATGTAAATACCTCCCAAAAGCCCGCCTACGTTGATCTCCATATACACTCCACCGCCTCTGACGGTACTCTTTCGCCCAAAGAAATCATCGAGACCGCCGAGAAGGCAGGCCTTCGTGCCATAGCTATAGCAGATCATGACACCGTTGAGGGCTCGGTGGAAGCCCTGCAATACCAGGATTCTTCAAGTGTTGAGATACTCTCTGCAATTGAGATCAGTGCCAGCGTTGACTATGGTGCCATGCACATATTGGGTTACCTGATGCGTTTGGGCGATGCCTCCTTGAGACGGGTTGTAGGCGTTGTACAAGAGGGTCGGGTTAACAGAAACCAGCAGATCATCAAAAGACTTCAAGATCTCGGCTTCGACATAAGCTATGATGAGGTCTCAGGGGCTTCAGGTGGAGGCCAGATTGGGCGGCCACACTTTGCCCAGGTACTGGTGAACAAAGGATTTGTCCAAAATATTGATGAGGCGTTCATCAAGTTTTTGAGAAAAGGTCGCCCAGCATACGTCGAAAGATACCGGCTTACGCCGGTCGACGCCATGCAGACCATTTTGCAGGCAGGGGGTGTCCCTGTGCTGGCCCATCCCTTCACATTGAATGCAAAGACAGAGGGAGACCTGGACAGGATCGTTGCCGGGTTGAAACAAGCCGGGCTAAAAGGTTTGGAGGCATACTATCCCGCGCACGGACCCGCTCGTACCGCCCAGTATGAACGCCTTGCACATCGCCATGAACTTCTTATTACAGGTGGATCAGATTTTCACGGAGCATTAAAGCCAGAGATACATATAGGGTTCGGAAGAGGGGATCTGAGAATACCATACAGGCTTGTGGAGGAACTCAAACAAAGTGCCTCCTCAAGCAAGTATTCCGATTGAACGACCAGGCCCTTCATACTGATTCTCAAAAATACGTTCCGATTATTTTTGCGGAGAAACCTCCGCTCTCGCCGGTTTGACCCTTGTTGAGCCTTCTGAAGGTTCGCTCCGCTAAAATGGGAAAACTCGCCCCGCCTGGCGGGGCTCAGGCAGTTCCCATTTTTGCGCTTCGCCTCGCCAAGAAGGCTGACAAAATGGTCAAAAGGGCTCGACCGGAGGAGTACATCCTAATCTGAAACGGAACACATTTTTGAGAACTACTATAAGATCGTATTACGGCAGTTTTTCGAGTCGTGCCACAGATTCTATGTGGTAAGTATGAGGAAACATATCAATCGGCTGGACTTCCTCAACCTGATAGCCCTCTTTTAGGAGAGCAAGGTCCCGGGCAAATGTGGCCGGATTACAAGACAGATAAACGATTCTGCCCGGAGACAAACTGAGGACCATCTTTATCACATCTGGATGCATCCCGGCTCTTGGGGGGTCGATGACCATCACGTCAGGCCTGTCTGTGACGTCCTTGAGACCTTTTTTAATGTCGTTGTTTATGAACTGACAGTTGTGGATGCGGTTTTTCTGACAGTTTTTTTGTGCATCCCACACAGCCCCTTCGGAAATCTCAATGCCTATGATCTTCCTGGCAGCATCAGACAAAAATATCGGGATCGTACCGGTCCCGCTATATAGATCCACCACAGTTTCCTTGCCCGTAAGCCCGGCATAAGACTTCACGGCCTCATAGAGATGCCCAGCTCCTGCGGTATTAGTCTGAAAAAAGGAATTGGCGGATATCTCAAACTCAAACCCAGCAATCTTGTCTGAGATGAACGACTCCCCGGCAAGAAGTCTTTCCCACTGACCAACAGCTATCCCGGCCTTTCGTGTGTTGATATTGTTAACCACCGAGGTAATGCTTTCATACTTGTTATACAGCACGTCGGCCAGAGGTTGAACCCACTGCCCTTGCTCCTCTGATGTAATGATATTAACCATCCACTCATCGTCTGTAGAGCTGTGCCTTAGCATTAAGAATCGCCAGAACCCCTGGTGAGATTTTAGCCCATAAGGTGGTATGCCGCTTTCCCTAGCATAGTGCCGCACGTCACCCAAGATCTCATTTCCTGTGTCCGGCATCAGCAGGCAGGCATCGGTATCGAGGACCTTATTAAAGGTGCCCGGTGCGTGAAGACCCAGGGCAAAATCCTTGGGAATGTCCTTATTGGAGAGTTCCTCGGTCAACAGCCACCTCCGGTCGGAAAAAGAGAACTCCATCTTATTGCGGTAGCCAAATACCTTCTCAGACGGCACCACGGGATGCACTCGGATATCTGTAAGTTGACCGATGTGTTCCAGTGATTCTATCACGTGCTCTCTCTTAAAAAAGAGCTGTTTTTCATAATCAAGAAATTGCCACGTACATCCGCCGCACACACCGCTGTAGCGGCACGGTGGTTTTACCCTGTAAGGTGACGGACTCATTACCTCAAGAACCCGGGCCTCGGCATGGTTCTTTTTCTTCTTAAATACCCGGGCTCGAACCTCATCGCCTGGGACCGCCCTTTCCACAAATACGGCAAGGCCATTCACCCGCGCAAGCCCCCTGCCCCCATGAATCAATTTCTCGATCTTTAGCTCCAGAATCTGTCCTTTTTTCACAGTCATGGTAAATCCTTATACTACCCCGCAAACAAACCTTCAATAGGTCAGCCTGTGCTTGACGTTAAGGCGAGTACACATTAAGATAACATAGTACACGCATTCTTAAGCACGATTCCGTATTACAATTGGTTTATTCATTCCATTTATAAGGGTCGAAGTGTCTAAAGTGACCTAAAGTGCCTAAAGTTAAGGAATGCGCTTTCAGCGCAATCTGTTTTTAGATTGACCACGCCTAAGGCGTGCACATTAACTTTAGCTCACTTTAGGCACTTCAAACTTTAGGCACTTTTTTTGTTCCAGCTTGCGCTGGGTAGACGTACCGACATAAAATACGTCACCGTAATTGCGAACCAGAGCACTTAGCAACATTACCATGGACGGGTTTTTCACATGAATTCAAGTCTGTTGTCCCCGGAAACCTCGGTTCTCTTAGTCATTGATCCCCAGGAAAAGCTTCTTCCCAGGATTTTTGAGCCCGAGCGTGTAGCTGCAAACTGTATCGTCTTAATCAAACTTGCCCGTGTTGCAAAGATTCCTCTGGTGGTGACCACACAGTATGAAAAGGGCCTTGGAGAGATCGTAGAAGAAATCAAAGTGGAGTTTCCTGAATTAACTCCTCTCGACAAGGTTGAATTCGGATGTTTTAACAACGATCGATTCACGGACCGCATCAAGGCATTTGGACATTCCAGGAACACCTTGATCCTGTCTGGTATAGAGAGCCATATCTGCGTAGCGCAAACAGCCCTGGGTGCTTTGGAGACTGGCTATAACGTTCACGTGGCGTCCGATGCCACGTCGTCGCGCACTCCATGGAACTGGCGGATTGGGCTGGATCGAATGAAAGCGGCGGGCGCTGTGATCAGCTCTACTGAGATGATCGTTTATGAAGTCTTGAAAAAAAGCGACTCTGCCGAATTCAAGGCTATGCTTCCTTACTTGCGCGACTATCCTGGTTGATCATTGTTCCTTTATTCAGGTAATATCTCTCTTATGAAACCGCAGAAAAGCCGTTCGTTCAGAAAGGTGGCCAGTTCCTGGCATGACTCCGTCCCCTTTACCCTCATGATTTCGGTCTTTGCAGCACTTATCTTCCATTTTAGCCTTGAAGGCATCAGCGTTGTCCTGGAAATCTCCGCCTACCAAAGTCACTGCTGGGTACCTGTAACGCTAGCGTCGCTGAGCGGTATATTACTATCCACAAATCTTTTTCGTGTACTGAGCCGGATGGTGAATCGCCCTGCCGAAGGACCATAACTTGACCCCAATAGACCTCTCATATCGAGCAAATAGGGCAATTCTTTCTGTTCCCCACTTTTTCTTTCACTGATCCTCTTGCTTCTGGGGAGGACGGGCCAGGAGGAGAGACGAAGATTCCCTTTCCCCTTCTACCCGGACTGCAGGGATCTTCAAAAGCCTTTGGAAAGGAGCATGCTCTATGGCCGGACCGCTTACAGGAATGAAGGTGCTTGACCTTTCAAGGCTCCTCCCCGGGCCATACTGTTCTCTGATGTTGGGGGACCTCGGGGCTGACGTACTGAAAATAGAGGACCCCAAACTCGGTGATTACATGAGATGGTGGGGGGCACGGGTGGATAAGCAGGGTGCCTCTTTTCTTATGGTCAATAGAAACAAAAAGAGTATGAAGCTGAATCTAAAGACCGATTGGGGCAAGGATATATTTCTGCGCTTGGTGAGACAACATGACGTGGTCCTTGAAGGATTCAGGCCAGGAGTGATGGAAAGACTTGGCCTGGGATACGAAACGT
The DNA here is from genome assembly GCA_040326175.1 of Desulfobacteria bacterium. Taxonomy (GTDB): domain Bacteria; phylum Desulfobacterota; class Desulfobacteria; order Desulfobacterales. Next base: position 13,212 of record JBEQLC010000016.1, read on the forward strand.
TAAAAAAGGAAAACCCTGGTCTCATCTACTGTGCCATAACCGGATACGGCCACACAGGGCCCTATCGAGACCGGGCAGGACATGATCTTAACTACCTCAGCCTCGCCGGAGTCTTAGGGACGATTGGCCCCAAAGGTGGCCCTCCTGTCATTCCAGGGGTCCAGATTGCAGATATTGGCGGCGGAGCTATGCTTGCGGCATTAGGCATACTGGCGGCCTATATTGCCCGGCAAGAAACGGGCAGAGGACAGTTCATTGACGTTTCCATGCTTGACGGGTCCTTTGCCTGGCTGCCAGTTCCGGCCGGGAAAACTTTGGCGGACGGAGAGGATCCAAAGCCCGGCGATTCTTTCTTAACGGGAAGGTATGCCTGTTACCGAATCTACGAAACCAAGGATGGACGCCACATGGGACTTGCTTCTCTTGAGCCGCAGTTTTGGGAGGCTTTTTGCAGATTGGTGAACAGAGAGGACCTTGTTGGGTATCAGTTTGCAGAGGGTGAAAAGCAGACGTTCCTCATTTCCGAGGTGTCTGAAATCTTCAAAGAAAAGACTAGAGAGGAATGGATTGAACTTCTAAGCGATGCAGACTGCTGCTGCGAACCTGTTAATTCAGTTTCAGAGGCCTTTGTGGACGCTCAACTTCTGGCAAGAGACATGATTACAGAAACAGATCATCCCACAGAAGGGAGACTCAAACAGATCGGCATACCTTTGAAGTTTTCCGAAACGCCGGGGGCCATCAGGCTCACCGCACCGAACCATGGCGAACATACCCTAGAAATCCTAAAGGAGCTAGGATATGAAGATAAAGAAATAACTCAAATGGAAGCAGAGGGGGTCATAGATTAACTTGGACAAATTGAACCGCAATAGCGAAGTCATCCCCCGCAGCTTCGTGCGGGGAGATTCGAACCCATTTTCTGGCTTCCGTCCGGGTAGCCAAAACTCAGGTTAAAACCCATCTCAAGAATGTGAATCAGGGTTCAGAGCCCCGCCTGACGGCGGGACTTCGGATCTATTCATAAGATAAAGGTTCTCAGCAAGGCACGGGGCGGTCCGCCGTCGCTCAAGAAGCTATGGCGGGACAAGCGAAAAAGCACAGTCCGCCGCGGCGGGATGAGCATTTTGAGCCGACCCGCAACGCCGCCATG
>JBEQLC010000016.1:14374-14644 GCA_040326175.1 Desulfobacteria bacterium
GGCGCATTTTTGAGATGGGTTTTAGCCGAAGTCCGGTAGCTTCTCCACGTGTTCTTCGAGAACATTTGCCGCAGCGTACTGTCCTAAGGCCTCGATGGCAACCACCACGCGCTGGAAACCACGATACCTCACAAAGGCCCCTATCACACCCGCAAAAGGCCCCTCAACGACCATAACTCGATCCCCTTTCTTGAATCGGGTACCTGTTTCCACAGGGTTGTCGACGGCAGTCATGATGCGAAGGGATTCAATCGCTTCATCCGGAACTGA
>JBEQLC010000170.1:0-4272 GCA_040326175.1 Desulfobacteria bacterium
CGCGATGGCGGGCAGGGGTTTTCGTTGAGGCGTACAGATCGTACTCCGCAGACGGAAACCCGCGGAGAACGCCGCTCATCGGAAAAAGGGCCATTTATGGATGGAAACCAAACAAGAAAGGCCGCTCCAAGATGTTCCAGGCGGCCTGTCTAATGTAAAACGAATAGTAACGATTCTTTTGCGTAAACGCTATTCTTCAGTCTCAGCAGATTCCCCTTTTACCTCGCTCAATGCCGCCTTCTGAACAAGGGCCTCATAATCCCGGTCAATTCTCTCCTGGATCTCCTGTATCATTTTCTTGTCCAGATGGCGGAACCGTCCCTGCAACTTGAGATAATCTTCAACCGGTTTTCGCTTTTTGATCTTCTTGGTCAAGATATACTGCCCGTCCACAACTTCATACAGTGGAAAGACGTTGGTCTGCACAGCGAGGCGACTGATATCAACGGCAAGCTCCGGAGCCAGACGCCAGCCAGTGGGGCACGGAGAATACACGTGCAGGTATGCCGGACCTTTAATCAGGGCGGCCTTTTTGGCCTTGTTCATCAAGTCCGTATAGTAGGCGGGCGAGGCTGTGGCCAAATAGGGGATTGCGTGGGCCGCTGCAATGGCCGGCATGTTCTTCTTCCAGGTGTCTTGTCCCATACTCAACTTCCCCGGCGGAGACGTAGTAGTCATCGCACCATAAGGGGTGGAGCTTGAACGCTGGACGCCCGTATTCATGTATGCCTCATTATCCAGGCAAATATAGACAAAGTCGTGCCCGCGTTCCAGGGCACCCGACAGAGCCTGGAGTCCTATGTCCGCGGTACCACCGTCGCCAGCCATGGCAACGATTGTGGTTCGCTGTTTCGGAATCCTCCCCTTTCGCATCAGGGCCTTGCGACCGGCCTCAATGCCGGAAGCCACGGCCGCTGCATTTTCAAACGCCACGTGAATCCATGGTACCTCCCAAGCTGTCTGAGGATATGGAGACGTGATTATTTCCATGCACCCGGTCGCACTCGCCACGATCATGTTCTTCCCCATGGCCTTGAGTGCCATGCGTAGTGCTAATACCTCTCCACATCCCTGACAGGCCCGGTGTCCCTGGGCCAGGTTTTCCACCTTCGGTAGGGATTTGGGAGTAAACTTCTTAAAATTCTTAAGCGCAGCGTCCATTATCTCTCCCTCACTCCAATCAGTTCGTACGTGGGGCCTTTCCCTCTCTTGGCATATCGGATGGCCTTTTTTACCATCTCTTCGAACATATCGACGGTTATGTCTCGTCCCCCAAGACCTGCGACGAATCCAAAAACCTGGGGCTGCTCGAATGTACCGTACAGTGCAGACCGCACCTCCGTGAAAACCGGGCCTCCCAGGCCTCCATAAGAAATGGCTCGATCCATCACGGCCAAGACCTTGACGCCTCTCATCGCCCTTCTGAATTCCTGGAGGGGAAATGGGCGCCACAGGCGAAAACGCATGAGGCCAACCCGCATGCCTTTGTCCCACATCCTGTCCACGGCGGTCATGGCAGTCTCACTCACAGAGCCCATGGTCAACAAGACCACCGCAGCTCCTTTCGTTCGATAAGTCTCTATAGGTTTATATGTTCGCCCGTAGTGTTTGGCAAACTCCTTCCAGGCCTTCACAACAACATTTTTTGAACCTTGCAACAATGCCTCTATCTGCTGCTTTGCCTCTGTATAGACCTCCGGCATTCCTACCGGTCCCATAGTCACAGGGACTTTGGGATCCAAGACCATTTGCGGTTTATATGGTTTCAGATACCGCTTGACCTCAGAAGCACTCAACATTTCAATGGGTTCAATCACATGGCTGAGGGTAAAGCCGTCCAAGTTCACCATTATGGGGAGCAATACCTCTGGATCCTCTGCCACCCTGAATGCATGGATGATGAGGTCAAAAACCTCCTGACCGTTTTCAGCAAATGTCTGAATCCAACCCACATCCCGCTCTGCCATTATGTCACTATGGTCGTTCCATATGCTGATTGGGCCTGACAGTGCGCGGTTGGCCACGACCATGACGATAGGGGTCCGCAGGGCAGGGGCAATGAACAGGATCTCGTGCATCAGGGCCAACCCCTGGGAACTGGTAGCCGTGAAGGTTCGAGCCCCGGCAGCCGACGATCCAACACAGACGCTCATGGCCGAGTGTTCGGATTCCACGGGTACGAATTCTGCGTCTAGTTTGCCGTCTGCCACGAGTTCCGAAAGATGCTCAACAATATGTGTTTGCGGCGTAATGGGATAGGCAGCAACCACATCCGTGTCACAAGCACACGCCGCTTCGCTCGCAGCCAATGAGACCTCAATCCCTACTCTCTTTGGCATGATCAGTCTCCCTCCGTAACCATGGTAATGGCGTCCTTTGGACATTCATGAGCGCAGATACCGCAGCCTTTGCAGTACTCGCCGTCCCATTTATAATAACCGCTCCTCAGGGGCGAATAGACTATGTCCGGGCAAAAGATCCAGCACATTCCGCATTTGATACACTTCTTACGGTCTGTGACCGGTCTTTGGCTGCGCCAGTCTCCTGTTCTAAGCTTTCTTGAACTGCCGGGTTCCGTAATGGCACACCCGATCTCCAGATTCCTCCATCCTATGATTGCGTCGACCTTTGCCAATGTATTCACTCCTTATCTATGCAGTTTGCTGATAGGCTTCATTCATGGCGTTAAAGTTCTTTTCGGCGATGCGCCCGAAGCGGTCCTTGAGTGGCGTCTTCATCGACTTGATATTTACGACGCCTGACGCCTTTATCAAAGCACCCAGCATGGTTGTATTGGTAATGGGCCGGCCCAGGTGTTTTACAGCTATACCCGTAGCATCCACCAGAGCCATCTTTGCCTTGATACCAAAGGCTTTACGCACCTCCCCTTCCTCTTTGGCGGTATTCAAAATGATTATCCCGTCCTTCTTGAGACCGGCCGTGACGTCCACAATATTCAGGATGGTCGGATCCAGGACCATCACAATATCGGGCGTGTAGACCTTCTCGCGAGTCCGGATAGGTGCATCTGAGATGCGCGCAAACGCCATCACCGGCGCTCCGCGTCGTTCAGGACCAAAACTCGGGAAGGCCTGAGCATACTTACCTTCATTGATTGCTGCAACGGCAATCAACTCCGTAGAGGTTACCGCCCCTTGACCGCCTCGACCGTGAACTCTGATTTCGATCATGATAGACTCTTTCGGTTAGTGTGTGTGGGTTGTTGCGCTTTTCAGTTTGGCGCGCGTTTCTCAACATCTACCGTCAAACAAATATTCTGAAGCCATTTCAAAACATCAGATGGCGTTTGAGGGCAAGGCCTCCCGCTCAAAGAACGGGACAACACAGCCATCGAGCGTTAGATGGGGTTTTGGAATGGCTTCTAAAGCCTTTAGTGTATTTTCGGCTTGTTGTCAAAGAAAAAGTATAGCCCGCGGTGTCAGTCGATCGTTGCCAGTCGTCCGTTTTCCATACCTCGGGCACTGAACTCCTAGGTGAATAAATCGCGCGCTGCCCTCCCCAATTCCCCGAGGTGTTCCACCATGTGAATTCCGCCCTGGCGCATGGCGGCTATCTTTTCGCCTGCTGTTCCCGCGCCCCCTGATATGATCGCACCCGCATGTCCCATGCGCTTTCCCGGTGGAGCTGTCAACCCGGCAACAAATCCGAGCACCGTTTTGCTGAAATGATCCTTGACATATTTGGCAGCGCTCTCTTCTTCGCTGCCCCCAATCTCTCCAATCAGTACCACACCCCGGGTCTCCGGGTCCTCATCAAACAGCTTCAGAAGATCTACAAAGGAGGAGCCTATAATGGGGTCCCCTCCGATCCCGATGCAGGTGCTCTGCCCCAGGCCGTTCTGAGTCAACTGGTGCACGACCTCGTAAGTCAGCGTGCCGCTCCTTGATATCACGCCAATGGAACCCTCTTTGTGGATTTGCCCGGGCATGATACCTGCCTTGCTACGGCCCGGTGAAATTACGCCAGGGCAGTTCGGCCCGATGAGGCGGCACTTATTCCGCTTCAGGAATTGAACCACTTTCAACATGTCTCGGATAGGTATGCCTTCTGTAATGCAGACCACCAACGGAATGCCCGCAGCAGCAGACTCCATGATCGCGTCTGCTGCAAAGGCCGACGGCACAAATATAAGGCTGGCATTGGCACCGGTGGTCTCAACTGCACTTTGTATAGTGTTGAACACAGGGATTCCGTCCAGGTCCTGCCCTCCCTTACCAGGTGTCACACCAGCTACAACGTTGGTGCCGTAAG
>JBEQLC010000171.1:0-4246 GCA_040326175.1 Desulfobacteria bacterium
GATGAAACAAGAACATAAGCGGGAATTTGAGGAAATAATAGGTGAATTGGAGTGCCCGGAAGATTTTAGGTGCTACAGAATGGGATTTGATGATCTCTGCAAGGCAAAAGATGTTGGACTTCAATCACACATAGAGTGTCTTGAAGAACGCCCCTTCCAATGCAAATTCTCAGTGGCTTATGGTCGTGCTTATTTTTGTCATTGTCCCCTCCGTGTGTTCATAGCTAAGAAACTGAAGAAGTAACCTGTAGCATTACCTCCATCAACGGTTTGTCTCTGTGGCCCTACACGAGATAGAGACCCCACGTCCATTTGTAAACCCATCTACCCCCCTTTCCCTAATCTGAAAGAACCTTCCCTTTCTGTTTAAGCTGCTCCTGGTATTTTCTTTTCGATCAATTGGTATCCTCTCCGCAATGAATTGGTATTCTCCTGTATAGATTGTGCCATCAAGTTTCCGATAGAATGATTGAAATCGGCAATCGTTAATGATCTCAAGTCACATATACAACACCAAGAGGTGTCCCAGATGGAACATGCACACATGTATGAGGCAGAAGAAGTCATAGAAAGAGAGCAAACAACCTGGACAGTAAACGTAACAACCACATCAGAGAAATGTCCGCAGCGGTACATGAACTGGAAAAGGCTGGATGACAAGTGGCGTTGCAAGCTTACCGACGAAACGTGCGCGGCTCAAGAATGCAGGCTAAGGCCAAAACAGATTACTTCGAACTTAATCATGAACCGCAACAGCGAGCGCATTCCCCGCAGCTTGCTGCAGGGTTCTTCAATATACAATGAATAGCTTTTCAGTCCGGGATTCGGGGTCAGGTGTGAGGCAAAATGATCCCCCCCCGGATTTCCCATAGCCCAGACAAGGCCATAGGGTTCACCCTCCTCCAATTGCTGCGCTCTCAAAAGAGAGTCTGACCCTGTGGCCTTCTTCATTCGCCTTCGCCCGAATACCCTTTGCTCCCAACTATCCCTTTCTGTGCGAGATAACAGCCCCTGTATGGCCTGTTTTCGATTGAGGCGGTCAAAAGGCTATGATACACATATAAAATCGTGACTTTTTTCACGTTGGAGATTATGGCTAGATATACGGAAACAATCTCAAGATTGTAAGATTCCTTACCGTCCGTGCGAAGCACTGCCGTCGGGCAGAACATTACGCTGCAGCTTGTCGGAGTACCGCGGACCTGCCCGCCGGTATTGTGGCGGGGTTCCCGTCTTGACGGGGCTGAAGGGAGCTCCAATTTAGGCACAGGGATTCGAACCATAATATGGAGGCAGGGTATGGTTAAAAGAGTTTTGATTCCACTTGTGTTGGTCTTGGTGTTTTTGGGGTGCAAAGAGGGTGCTCTCGATATCAAGATTCGGTTTGATCAGATTCAAGGTTTAAAAGAGGGCAGCCGGGTAGTCTTTGAACAGAACCACATAGGAGAGGTCACGGGTGTGTTTTATTCAGCAGATGGCTATTACGTGGTGGATTTGGCGATCGAAAGGCACTTTGCCAACGCGGCTACGGAGCACTCCAAGTTCCTTATCATAGTAGATCCCCAAAACAGGGGGAAAAAGGCCATTGAAATGATTCAAACCCAAAAGGGGGGATTACCCTTGGAAGATGGTGCGACCGTTCAACGTTCCACTAAGTCTTCGGGGGTCTTGGGTCAGACCAGAGAAGACTTTGAGAAAGGGCTTGGGAACCTTAAAGAACAGTTCGAGCAATTCTTCGAAGACCTCAGGAGAGTCCCCGAGAGCGAGGAGCTCAAAAAGCTTGAAGATGAAATGGAGCGCCTAGCAGAAGAGATGAAGCGATCGGGCAAGTCTGTGCAAGAAAAGATACAGAAGGATTTATTGCCACGGCTCAAAGAGGAGATTGAAAAATTCCGAGAGCAGTTGCAGAAGTTCGGACGGGAGGAAGAATTAAAACCTCTTGAGACTCAGACGGAAAAGAACATGCAAGAATGATCTTGAACTTCTACGAGATGATTCGTATTCAGGCCACCATACCAGGCGATCACATTCTATTGACGACTCACAGACTATCCACCTCATGCAATGAATGTCATTTTAAAGGGCTGCGGCAATGCGCAGACGAACCATTATTTTTTGATGATTTTTGGCACGACAGCCTTATGCGATTCCTGTCACAGCGCAGGTAGTCCTTAGACTGGGCAGCCATGGCAGAGACGAACTGAGCAGGTAACTTCTATTACTTTAGGCGTTCGGTATTGCAAAGAATGTTTAACGTTTTCGCGAGGGGTTCGGCATAATGAAGAAGAAAATTCTGGTGGTAGATGACCATCCAACGATGTTGACCTTCATGGCTGATATGCTGGAAAAGGAGGGTCATGAGGTGGTCACCGCTGAAGATGGTTTCTCAGCACTCAACATCCTCACGTCATTCATTCCAGACATCATGTTTGTCGATTTGGTCATGCCCAAAATCGGTGGAGACAAACTGTGTCAGATTTGTCGCAAGATGCCGGACCTGAATGACTGTCAGCTGGTCGTCGTTTCGGGGGCCATTGCCGAACAGGAGTTCGACTGCACAGTAATCGGTGCTGACGCATCCATCGCCAAGGGACCTTTCGAGGTAATGACGGAGCACGTTTTAGCAGTAATAGAAGAGCCAAGGTCTGCCCGGACTGATGCTGTGCCAGAACCGATAATGGGTCTGGACCGGGTGGTTGGGCGCCGGATGACCCAAGAGCTGTTGGCCTTAAATCGTCACTTAGAAACCATTCTGGAGAGTATGGCGGAGGGGATCCTGGAAGTCTTTTCCGATAGTATAGTCTACGCCAACTCGGCAGCCGTTTCCCTGCTCGGCATGCCTCAGGAAGAGCTCCTGGGCTCATGCGCTGCAGATTTGTTCGAGGAGATGTTTGGCTCGGATGTGGCGGCAATCTTGAAATCAGAAGCCGGCAAACCATCTGAGATCGGCCAAGATCAGCCGGTGGAGCACAACGGCAAACAGATTACTATCAAAAGCCTGCCGGTAAAAGGAGAGGCATCCACCACCATCATCATGACAAGGGATATCAGCGAAAGGAAAAGGATCGAAGCCCAACTCATCCAGGCCCATAAGATGGAGACCATAGGGGCCCTTGTTGGCGGCATAGCCCATGAGTTTAACAATATGCTCATGCGCATCCACGGTAATGTCTCTTTAATGCTGATGGACGTGGATTCCACGCACCCACATTATAAACAGTTGAAGAAGATGGAAGAGCATCTTGACAGTGGGGCCAGTCTAACCTCACACCTCCTGGGATATGCCAGGAAGGGGGCACATGATGTTAGACCGGTTAACCTGAACCAGGTGATAAAAGAGACGTCTAATACATTTGGCACAACTTCAAAGGAGATTACTATTCATCGAGAGCTTGCCGAAGACTTGTTTGAAATAGAGGCGGACCAGGGTCAAATTGAACAGGTGTTGCTGAACTTGTACATAAATGCCGCAGATGCCATGTCTGATGGCGGAAACCTGATCTTGACGACCAAGAACGTTAGTCACCAAGATATGAAGGGCAATCTCTATGAAACAAAGCCAGGCAATTATGTCCTGTTGACGGTTACCGACACAGGTGTCGGTATGGATGAAGAAACCATGGAGCGCGTTTTTGATCCGTTCTTTACGACCAAAGATGCGGTAATGAGTATAGGTCTCGGCTTGGCGGCTGCTTACGGCATCATAAAGGGCCATGGCGGATTCATTCATGTCGAATCCGTGAAAGGCCAGGGGACCAGCGTCAGCATTTATCTGCCTGCAAGAGAAAGAGGGGCCCTGGAAAGTGGGTAATAACAGTTGAAGCGGTTATCGAAATATCAGCAACAGTCCTACAAGTGAACGAGGGGCCCGTCCATAGTAACGCCGTTGTTCAAGCCTGAAATCTCTGTTGTTTTCATTCATAACACTCTTTGAGAATTTGGGTTCACCGAGATTTTGTGTCATCTGCTTTGCCCTGAGGACCCACAAGCCCGTCCATTATACCGCTTTTTCTCAGACAAAATACACAGTTTACCCCATTGCATTTTTCCGATGTGATGATAACGGTTAGGAATCATATCGAGAATTGGTTAAGAGGGGCGGCTAAGGGTCACAACAGAAGCTTGGCATTTCCTATCGGAGATTATCATTCATTCCTGAACTGCTATAGCAAGCGCATTTCCCGTCCCGACTTGTCGGGGTAACTTCGATCCTATAAGCAAGATGAGTGAAACCGGCACATTAATT
>JBEQLC010000172.1:0-4240 GCA_040326175.1 Desulfobacteria bacterium
GTTCTCGGTTGGCGGATTCATCGTAAGTTTCTCCATACAACACAACACCGCCTGCTGCTATGTCGTAATAACCCGGATAGACATCCTTGCTCATGGTTCGTTTCTGCACAAAGATACTTCCAGCCGAGTTGAAAACCAATATGTATGCAGCCCTGTGTATCAAACCCTTTGAACGCATCTCGGAGCGGGTTTCAGCGCCAATTATGTTGTTTTTTTCATCCACAATAACAACGATTTCGTCTTGAGACATAATAGTTTTATCCTGAGTATTATTTCATTTAACCCGAATTCCTCTACCATATTTTTTGTCATCTTGCACAGAAAATTGTGCATTGATGCACGTCTTTTTGTGCATTCTTATACTTTTTCCTCCCGCAGATATTCCTTTTTAAATCAATCCTCAAAGACAAATTGCCGATGCATTACATCCTGATCTTCTGAAATGCTTTTAAAACAATGGTATTTGCATACTAGTGGTGTTTTGACGCATCTCAAATGCTGATCTTTTTACAAAAAATTAATTTTTGGCATAGGTATTGCTGAAACTATATAATGAAGCAAAACCAAAGTATATCAAAGGATCTTTTTATGAACTGCCCAAAATGCCAGTTTGTTAGTCGCGAGGGAGTAAAGTTCTGCGAGGAATGTGGAGCTGGGTTTGAAGTCCGGTGTCCGGGTTGTGGCGCCAAGCTCTGCCTGGGACAGAAATTTTGCGGAGAATGCGGACAAAAGTTGAACGGTGAGGTGGAGAAAAAAAAGGAGTCGTTAAAAATTGAGAGTGAACGAAAGCAGGTCACCACTTTATTCTCCGACTTGTCCGGCTATACTTCAATGGCGGAGAAGATGGACCCTGAAGAAGTCAAAGAGATCATGTCGAGGATCTTCGGTGAGATCGCTCAGGTAGTTGCCAAGTACGAAGGGTTTATCGATAAGTTCATTGGCGATGCGGTTATGGTTCTCTTTGGCATTCCAAGAGCCCACGAGGACGACCCGGTGCGGGCCATTAGGGCTGCCAAAGAAATACACAATTTGATTGACAAGATGAGCCCACAGCTTGAAGAAAAGATTGGACAGACCCTATCAATGCATACCGGTATCAACACCGGACTTGTGGTTATAGATAAAATGATCTTGAAAAAAGGAACCCATGAAGTAACTGGTGATACCGTCATTCTGGCCTCCCGGTTGTGCAGTTTGGCCAAGGCTGGTGAAATCTTGGTCGGTCCGAACACGTATCGACAGGCTGAAGGGTATTTTACTTTTGAAAGTTTTGAGCCGACCAGAGTCAAAGGCAAGGCGGAAGCTGTCCGAATTTACAAAGTTTTATCTCCAAAGGTTCAGCCACGCAAAACCTACCGCCAGCACGGCTTGAGAGCTGAGCTGATCGGCCGCAGTGTGGAGATGGCTCAACTTGGTGAAGCCGTCGAAAGGATCCGTGAGGGAAAAGGTTCGATTTTATCTATCTGTGGTGAGGCGGGCACCGGGAAAAGCAGGCTTGTTGAAGAGTTCAAGACCACTTCAGATCTTGGGGATATTCAGTGGATGGAGGCACATGCTTATGCCTATTCCCAGAACATTCCCTACTGGCCCTTAATAGAACTTATCAATCGGACCTGGCATATTGAAGAGGACGATTCTCCGAAGCGAGTAAGAGAGAAGATTGAATCGGGGGTGAAGAGCCTGCTGGGCAAAAAAGAGGGGGTTGCCCCAATTTTCGGGAGTCTTTATGCTCTGAGCTATCCCGAAGTGGAAGATGTAAGTCCCGAGCAATGGAAATCACGCCTTTTTAAGGCCGTCAGGACGGTTCTTGCCGCTCTGGCCCGGAGCAAGCCTACTGTCATCCTCCTGGAAGACCTTCACTGGGCGGACCCCTCCTTCTTGGAGCTTCTCCGTTACCTCCTCTCCGAGCTCAGATATCCCGCCCTCTTTCTCTGTTTGTACAGACCCCCCTTCAATCTCTTCACCAATCATCAGCCTATATCTATAAGGAACTCATATGAGGAGATTCGGCTCCTGGGTCTCTCACCATCGGAAACCCAGGACGTAATCGGATCTCTCCTACAGGCTAAGGACATTCCCCAAGAGTTGCGGCAATTCATTCAGGTAATGGCGGAGGGCAATCCCCTCTATCTGGAAGAGGTCGTCAATTCCTTGATTGAATCGGAGACGCTTGTCAGTGATAATGATGGTTGGAAGCTTACCATGCACCTCAGTGAATCTGGAATATCGCCAACGGTCCATGGTGTTATTTCGGCGAGGCTTGATAGGTTGGACAAGGAGACGAAGCGAATTCTCCAGGAAGCCTCGGTAATCGGCAGGGCTTTTCTTTACGAGATTCTAGAGAGCGTCACACGGCTCAAAAACCGGGCCGACCCGAGTCTAACCCGGCTGGAACAGCTGGATCTCATACGGGCAAAGCCTTTACAGCCAGAGTTGGAATATATGTTCAAGCATGCCCTGACCCAGGAGGTAGTTTACAACGGTCTTCTCATAAAGGAGCGCCAGTCGGTCCATGAACGAATCGGTCTTGAGATGGAGCAGATCTTCCACGACAGGCTTGGCGAATTCTATGAAACCCTGGCTTATCATTTCAAACGTGGCAAGTCAGTTCATAAGGCTGTGGATTATCTTGTTAAATCAGGTGAAAAAAGCCTAAGAAGATATGCGGTGGAAGAATCACATCAGTATTTCAAAGAAGCATTTGATCTGTTAAGCGTAAATCTGGGAAAAAACATGAACAAGGAGGAGGCGCTCATCGATCTTTTCATCAAATGGTCGCTTGTCTACTACTACCGCGGAGATTACAAGGGGCTGCTCGATCTGCTCGAAGCGCACAGGCATATGGCGGAATCTTTGGCTGATAAGGAAAGGCTGGGCATGTTTTACGTCTGGCTCAGTTGCGCCCTGTGTCACAGGGAGAGGTTCCAGGATTCATATCAATATCTTACCAAGGCCCTCAAACTGGGTGAAAAGACCGAGAACCACCAGATCATCGGCTATGCCAGCACATGGTTAACCTGGACATGTGCGGAATTGGGTTTTCTGGATGAGGCTGCCGGCTTTGCCGAGATGGCCCTGGAGGTTTACAGATCGGCCTGTTCTGATCACTATATTTATTTTATTTCTCTTGCAGGCCTGGGATACGTGCACTGGTACAGGGGCGAAAGGCAAAAGGCATTCGAAGTCGGAGAAGCTCTATTGGAATTTGGCCGGAAGCACTCCAATTTGCGCAGTATGGTCATGGGTCACTTTTTCAAGGGTTTCAGCCACCAGATGGCCGGCGACCTTCCGGCGGCCACTTCATGCTTTCAGAAAGCTATCCAGGCCTCTGCTGATCCCTGGTATTCCCAGTTTCCCAAATTGGCACTCTGCTATGCCCAGGTCTCCACAGGCCAGTTCCATGAAGCCGAAGCCGCGCTCCAGGAGATTGTCTCATTTGACCGTGAATGTGGTGCTGAGATTGTCGGTACACCGGCTCAATTCCTGCTGGGGCCTCTCTTGATGGCCCAGGGCCATCTGAGCAAGGGAATGAAGATTCTGGAGGATATTCAAAAAACATGGCGGGAAAATGGCTGTAGACTCCGCTACGTCAATTCTGAATATATCATCGCCAGAACCTATGCGCAAATTGCCCAGGGTGCACGTTCAATAAGTCCCTCAACCGTGATCAAAAACCTCGGGTTTCTGGTGAAGAGAGTCCCTTTTGCAGACCGGAGGGCCTTGGAGCATTTCAACAGAGCGATTGAAGTTGCAACAGAGATTGAGGCCCGGGACATTTTGGGGAGGGCCTATCTCGATTTGGGCTTATTTCACAAGGCAAAGTCAAGGAATGATCAAGCCGGGCAGTGCCTCTCCCGGGCCATTGAGATTTTCGAACAGTCCGAGGCGGAGGTGTATCTCAAACAAGCTCAAGATGCTTTGGATAATAATGGATGAACCCTTCCGCGCCGTAAACTTACACACACAAAAAATCATTGCTTATCTTTTTCGATCAGACTGTCAGGATGTCCCAAAGATAGTGGTTCAATTCCCAGTGCTGAAGCGCTCATTCATCCTTATGCGACAAGGCATGCAGAACCTTCTGTTTGCTTCGCGTTCGGCAGGAGTTAGAGCCAGACCTAGGTCGTCACCCAAATGCCTTAAAAGTCCTTCTTCAAAGCCAAGGGGTCTTAGACCCTCAATGCTTTTAATTTTCCAGCCGTTTGGGTGCTTATTGAGTCTTATAAGCACTGAATTGTGG
>JBEQLC010000173.1:0-4236 GCA_040326175.1 Desulfobacteria bacterium
TGTCCTCTGAGTCTCTGTGGTGATAAAGATCGCTTTCATGGTAAGTGCGTCTTACCCAAAGCTTGAAGTTTTTCCTCTGCTTTCATGCTATTGTAAATGCAGTTAATAACTCAAATTTTGGGCTTTTAATTCCATACACTGAACATCAAACTATAAGTGGTGAAATCACATGAAATCCAAGATCGAAATTCTGCAGGAGTTCACGCTGTTTTCAGGTCTTGAGGACGAGCACCTGGAGACACTGGCAAAGATCGCTGTGCCCAAGCGAATAGTGAAAAAGGCGGTTCTTTTTCGCGAAGGGGACGAGGCCAAGGGTTTTTTCCTCCTGCTCAAGGGAAGAATGAAGCTCAGCAAAATTAACCCTTCGGGCAAAGAACAGATACTGCATTTTGTCCAAAAGGGACAATCTTTCGCCGAGGCTGCCCTATACATGAACAAAGCCTATCCCGCAACGGCTGAAGCCCTGGAAGAATCAGAACTTTTCTTCATCTCGAGGGAAGCGCTTTCCGATGCCATGTCTTCTGATCCCGGGTTGGCCATGAACCTCATAGCCCACCTGTCCCGCTATCTTCAGCTGCTGACCCGCAAAGTTGAGGAGCTTTCCCTAATGGATGCGACTGCCAGACTGGCCCAGCACCTATTGGGTAGTATGGAAAGGGCTACTGGGCTTGTTCGTCTTGGCGCCGGGAAGGGGCAAACCGCCTCCAGCCTGGGGATGGCGGTTGAAACCTTTTCCAGAACCCTCACAAAGTTCAAGGATGAGGGGTTGGTGAAGGAGGCATCCCCAGGGGTACTGCAGGTTTTAAGTGAGGAAAAGTTAAAGAACTTTTCCTCTTGAAAGACGGTGAAGCGTGAATAGTGAACTGTGAACAGTAGATCACAATACCCATGAAACGCTTCTTCGATTCACTTTTCACATTTCACTGTTCACCAAACCCATTCTTGACCGCCATCAATTGCCTCCCGCCTGAATTGTGTTAGTTTCCAATCACCATGCCGAAATCAAAACCACCCACATCAGACCCGATAGAGATCCAGAAGGACACGGACAAGCTGGTCCGTTTCCTTTCCATGTACTGCGACGCTCACCACGAGCACCGTCTCAGGGCGACTTTCACCTTCGATCACCCCAAAACCTCCGCCAGGGTCATTAAAGGACCCCAACTTTGCGATGAGTGCGTCAAGCTGCTGCGCCATGCCATCGTTATGAGAGTTCAGTGTCCTCTGGATCCCAAGCCGAAGTGCCGTAAATGCCCGGAACATTGTTATAGACCAGTGTACCGAGAGCAGATGGAAACAGTAATGAAATTCGCCGGACCGAGGTCTTTATTCAAAAGGAATTAAGCGTCTGGAGCCCCGCGAATTTCAGTGCAAAGTGCAGAGTGCAGTGTGCAGAGGAAGGCCAACATCAGAAACTCTTTACAGTGGCTGGTTGTTTGAGCTTTGTGGAATTTATTGATTACTGATCACTGATCACGGTTCATATCCCCGACACTCCGATACACCGTTACTCCGATACAGCACTTTTTCCGTGTCACCGTGTCTCCGTGTCTTCGCGTCAAACGGTTTCCCTCGTAATTCGCGGCAATTTGTTCTACCTGATCCATATTCACTTGAGTAGTCTTGACAAATATCGTGTAAAGTCATTACTATCCTCGTTGCAAACGGCGCCATCGCCAAGTGGTAAGGCAGAGGCCTGCAAAGCCTTTATCCCCGGTTCGAATCCGGGTGGCGCCTCCAGACATAAAAAAACAGCCGGTCCTTAGGGATTGGCTGTTTTTATGTTTACAGGATGGAATTGGAAATACCTCAGGCGATAAAAAGGAAAAGGTCAGTGTTTGATCCCCATCGGGCAAAATGCCATGGGGTGTCGGGCAATATGCCCATATAAGCAAGGCCGAAGCAATTCCAGTCTGAATTTTATACTACCCAACATTAAGGTGAAAGTGTTGAAACATATAGACTTCGGTTTGTTGAGAGAATACACAATTGGGCGTTTATGCTTTGGTACGCTGCTTGCAAACATACACAAAGATGCGTAGTTAGCAATCTTCATTTATAATTGTAGATAATGAGAAGGAGACGAAAATGATCTGGGATAAATTGAAAGTTGGCCAGAAGTTAATGTTGGGTTTCGGGACCATCCTCGTACTTCTATTGATAGTAGGAATCTGGTCTATAAAGGGGATAGGTACGATTGACCGGAAACAAGGTGAAGTGGAGAATGCCACCCTTCTTCAGGCCGAGATCCAGAATCGCCTGATCGACCATCTGAACTGGGCGGCAGCTGTCAGTAAACTTCTTACCGATGATAGTGTTTCTGAGCTTCAGGTTCAGCTGGATCCTCAAAAGTGCGCCTTCGGTAAATGGTATTACAGTAGCGACCGTAGGGAGGCCGAAGAGAATCTCCCTGAACTTACAGCCTCACTGCGAGAGATCGAAAAGTACCACAACGATCTGCACCGATCGGCAGAAAAGATCGGTTCTGTGTTCGTAAAGGCTGATACTGAACTTCCGGAGTTTTTGGCAGCCAAAGAGAGCGATCATCTTAAATGGGCCATGACGGTCCAGGATTCTATCCTTTCACGCGAACGTGACCTTAAGGTGCAGTTAGACCCGACCCAGTGCGGACTTGGAAAATTCCTCTATGGGGATGCAGCCTCAAAGCTGAAAAGCGACCCGGTTATGACTGGCCTCCTGAAGGAGATTGATGGTCCCCACAGAAACCTCCACAAACTTGGTGTTGAGATCAGAGATCACCTGGTACTGAATGATTCTGAAGGTGCCCAGGAGATCTATAAGCAGCAGGTATCCCGGACGCTTCAGGAGGTGAGAGGAACTTTCGGGCAGATGCGTGAAAGGTCAAAAGAGAACGTCCATGGATGGAAGCTGGCCAATCAGATCTACATATCGGATACCCTTCCCGCGCTTAGCGGTGTCCAGAGGATTCTCGGTGAGATGAAAACTCTTGTGGGCGAGCAGGCTGTCAGGATCGGTGTAGAGGCATCGAAAGTCGGAGTTCAGGTGCGGAACGCTGATATCATGGTGATACTGGTAGCCATTGCCATAGGCTTATTCCTGGCGATCATCCTCGCAAAGGGCCTGGTCAATCAGATTGGTGGAGAACCGAGGGAAATAGCGCGGATTGCCGGAAGGGTTGCTAACGGGGACCTGACCGTAGAATTTGAAGCGGGCGGAAAGGCACAGAAAAACAGTATTTACGAGTCGATAATGTTGATGGTTAACAACCTGCGAAAAATAGTGGGAGAAGTGACCAGCGCTGTAGAAAACGTCAATGATGCGGCGCAGGCCATGTCTTCAAGCACAGAGCAGATGAGCCAGGGTTCTACGGAGCAGGCTTCAGCCGCAGAAGAGGCATCTTCCTCCATGGAAGAGATGAGTTCCAACATCAAGCAGAACGCTGAAAACGCACAGCAGACAGAGAAGATAGCCGTCAAGGCGGCAGAAGATACTATAGAGGGCGGCACGGCAGTGACCCAGACGGTAGCCGCCATGAACGAGATCGCCGAGAAGATCTCTATAATCGAAGAAATTTCCCGTCAGACCAACATGCTGGCACTTAACGCGGCCATAGAAGCAGCCAGGGCCGGCGAGCACGGCAAAGGGTTTGCCGTTGTTGCTGCCGAGGTGCGGAAACTGGCCGAAAGAAGCCAGACGGCAGCTGCCGAGATCATTCAGCTTTCCAGTTCCAGCGTTGAGGTGGCGCAAAAGGCCGGTGGTATGTTGGAGCAGATGGTTCCGGATATTCGCAAGACGGCAGAACTTGTCCAGGAGATCGCCGCTGCATCGGGCGAGCAGAACGACGGCGCCAACCAGGTCAATAGGGCCATCCAGCAGCTGGACCAGGTGATCCAGCAGAACGCTTCTGCGGCCGAGGAGATGTCCTCTACCGCAGAAGAGCTTGCCTCCCAGGCAGAGGAGCTCCAGGCCTCCATCGGATTCTTCCGCATTGACAACGGCCAAAGCAAAGCGGCAAGAGTCCTTGGCGGGGTAACCGGGGCCAGCGTCAGCGTGGATCACAAGCCGGTTGTCGGTAATCTGAGCTCCGGTAAAGTGTCCCAGGATACCACTGACCAGGGTGTTCACCTGAAGATGGATGCGGAGCCAGAAGCGGACAGCGATGCTGAAGATTCGGGTTTCGAGCGTTACTAATAACAGCTACGCCTGTTTCGGAGATAAGGGAGATAGTTATGGCAGTTGCAGAGATAACGGAGA
>JBEQLC010000174.1:0-4210 GCA_040326175.1 Desulfobacteria bacterium
CTTTGTAGGCGCCAACCTGAAAGAGGCCAAACTAAAGAAATGTCACATTTCGGGTGGAGATCTTAAAGGGGCTACAATGGTCGGATGCAATCTGCTGGGTTCCGACCTTTCAGGGAGCAACCTTACCAGCGCCGATCTTTCCAGGGCCAACGTAGGAGGGACCGATTTTTCCCGCGCTGACATGACCGGGGCCACAATCGTAGGGACCGATTTTGCTGACGCGAAGCTGGTGGGTACGAAGCATCCCGCCGGGTAATAATTAGACGTGGAGACTCGGGGACTCGGTGACACGGGGTGGAGGCGATGAGAGATCACATCGACTGAGCGACTGGGCGAAAAAACAAGATCTCAAATCTCATATCAAAAAATTCCCGATTATATTGGTAGTTTCTCCGCGTCTCCCCTTCTCCCCTTCTCCGCGTCACCGTGTCAATCGAATATGAATTTCTGATTCTCCGCGTCGCCGCGTCACCGTGTCCCCGCGTCAAGCGCAGTTAGGTGAGCAAGCTCTTGAGCTCAAGGAGGGCGGCTGCCACATCGGGGAAGCGCTTGTCCGAGTCCTTGGCGATACATTTCATGATGAAATCAGAGAGAGGTTGAGGCAGTTCCGGGTTGTGAGTCTCCGGTGGCTGTGGCTGAGTGTGTACGTGGTGGTAAAGGACGTCCCCTTCCTTGAAGGGAACTGTGCCTGTAACAAACTCGTAGAGTGTAATGCCCATGGCGTACTGGTCGGCCTGATGATCCACCGCGCCTCCGATGATCTGTTCCGGAGCCATGTAATAGGGGGTCCCCGCCATCTGGGTGTGTGTCTTTCTCCCTTCCTCAATAACCCTGGCCAGTCCGAAATCGGTGATCTTGACCTGTTTGTCCGATTTTGCCCAGAGGAGGTTTGCAGGTTTAATATCCCTGTGGACGATTCCTTTTTCATGGGCATATGCCAGGGCCTTGAAAACCTGTGCGGCCAGAACAAGGGCTGTTTTTATCGGAAATTTACCTTGCTGAAGGAGGAGCTCTTTCAATGAGTCTCCCTCTACCAACTCCATGATGATAAAAAACTCTCCTCGAGCCTCATCAGCGTCGAAGATGGTGACGATGTTCGGGTGTGAAAGACGAGCCGCCGACCTGGCCTCCCTGAGGAACATATCCAGTATTTTCCTGTCCTTTTGAACATGGGGCGGGAGCACTTTATAAGCAACGATCCTGTCCAGGAGGGTGTCACTCGCCTTGTAGACAATACCCATCCCTCCACGACCAAGCTCTTCAATGATCTGATACCTGTTGGACTTCCCGGCCTGATCCCCGCCCTGGGCCACCATCGTGGCGTCAGGGGATGACGGCATGAACGGAGAACTCAGTTCCGGTGAAGATGCGTTTAAAACTCCTTTTATGCCCTGGACCTGATCCTTGATATCTCTGTAGTGATAATCCACCAGGAGGATCTTCTCGAGGATGGAAAGGGCGCCCTGAAGCTGACCGTCTTCCTTGAGAGATGAAGCGTAGCGGTAGAAAGACTCCAGATTGTCCCGCCTGACATTCTCATCGGAAAGGGCTCTTTGGTAGCTTGCAATTGCAATGGACCACTGCTTCTTTTCGAAGAAAATCTCCCCAAGGAGCACGTTGGCCTCTTTGAAACTTTTGTCCTCAGGTTCAACCTTTTGAAGTTCCTCTGTGGCTTCCATCTTTTTACCAAGCTCAAGGAGGTGTTTTGCCGCCTGGAAATGGGCACCTGCTTTGACCAGGGCCCCCAGTTCATTTTCCTTTTCGCCCAGCTTCCCGTAGATGCGCGCAGCATCTTCCGGTTTCCCGGCCTCCATGAACATCGATGCGGCTTCAGAGGGTTTTCCCATCTCAACGAGCAGGTCGGCTGCTGATTTATGGTCTCCATGCTGGGCGTAAGCCGCTACAGCCAGATCCTTCAGGTCGTTTTCAATAAACAGTTTGGCTGCTCTGTTCCATTCTCCCAACTTTGCAAAAAGGTCAGCCGCTTCGAGGGGCTTGCCCTCTTCAAGCAAGGCTTCGGCAACCCGGAGTGCACCTTCGTCCGCGTGGTCGGATGATTCGAGAACCCTGGCTGCGGAGGTTGAATCCTTGCCCCTGATGTAAACCTCTGAGGCTTTGCCTTTCTCACCCAGTTCCTCATATAGGTGTCCGGCGTCTGAAAACAGCCCACCCAGTTCAAGAGCCTGGGCTGCTTTAAGTTTCTGGCCTGTGTCCAGAAAACATTTCGCTGCGAGACGCGCGATATTTCCTGAAACAGCATCCTCTTCGATGGTAAGAGATGAATCACGCCTGCTGCTTCTCTCCTGGAGAGTCCTTAACAGATAAGGCGCCGCTTGGTCGTATTCCCCTGCTTCGGCAAGCAGTTCACCGGCTTTCTGGTAAAACCCTATCTTGGAATAGCATTCTGCCGCTCTGACAGGGTGGCCTCCCCTGGCAAACAGCGGCGCCGCTTCACCGAGCCTTCCTACCGTATGAAGGCTTTGTGCGGCACTGGTGTAGTCACGGGCTTTCAGGAAGAGTTCCGCTGCCTGGGCGTGGTCCCCCATCCTAACCCGGCACTTGGCTGCGTTGACGTAATCATTGTTGAGCAGGCACGCCTCTGCAGCCTTGTTGTAATCCTCGACCTGAATGAACACCTTGGCGGCCTTCATGTAATGCCTGGCTGCCAGATAAAGATCACCAGCCTCTTTGAAGCTTTCCTTTTTCTCGGCTTTTTTCGCTTTTTTCAGAAGGAGCCGAACTGATCGTTCGTCCTCATCGCGAGATCTGGGCGCTCGATTCGCCATGACAAAAACAAGAAAACATAGGAAAGAAAGTCCGCCGGCAATGACAGTGATACTGTCAAACAGGTCTATACCCCAGGGGGAAGGTATGGATAGTTTGGCCAGGTAGAATTCGATCTGGGTTAGGTAGGCGTCAAACATTGAGGGGATTATATGGAAAACGGGTGGAATCTACAACTATTTAGCCGGTGAACAGTGAATTGTGAACGGAAAATGGTGAAGGGATAGGAAATGCCTGTGCATAAATCTTTTTATTGCGCTGCGAACTATCCTCAGTCTGGAATTTGGAATTTGAAATCTGGAATTGAAATCCTTAAATAGAACCTATATGGGTTCTATTTAAGGATTTGCAGCATTAGGAAAGTCGCGAACAGCTGGATACCAACGGCGCTGCTCGTTGAAAGACGGGCTGGCCGGGTGATGATCGTCGTTCTGCTCTTCCTAATGGCCTCGAAGATGGAGGACATATCTTTCTCGGAATCGATGAGGGTGTAGGTATAATCCAACTGCTTGAGGGAATGGGAGTCGGAAAGCCCAAGCAGGGGCATTCCCTTTGATTTGGCAAAGTTTTGAGCCTTGAGGTTAAAGTTCAGTTTTTTTGTATAGAGGTGGCTGTACTCGACGGCGTCAAACAGCGCAGAGAACCGTTCCAGTAGGTTTCCAAGACAGTTGTAGTTAGGGTAAAAGGGATGAGGGGCAACTATAAAAGCCCCCTTGGCCTTGAGCCGTTTAAGATCGAAAAATGTAAGTTTATCCCACTTCTCATCCATTCCATCCACACCGTAGATGAGCACGTGCTTCCCCAGAACGGTGGCTTCAACACCTGGAATGAGCAGAATCCCTTTAGAATGGGCAAAATCCGCAAGTTTCTGATCGTAGGTAACCGTGTTGTGATTGGTTATGGACACAACCTGGTAACCCTTCTTTGAGGCTTCCTCGATCAGTTCCTTTGCCGAATAGTCGAGATTGTGTCTAGGGTCTTCACTGGTGTGCAGATGAAGGTCGCATTTTAATCGCATGTTTCTCCAAATTCTCTGATGAGTACACTCATCACTGAAATGATCAATCCACGGTTAGATAACAATATTGTAACGAAGTGTCAAACAAAAAGACGCAATTGCGCTCTGTCTAAAAGGTCTGAATGGGAGACCGGCAAATTAGATTTCCCAGGAATCGTCACTGGGCTTACGGTTGTCGTAACGGAAGGCCTGCTCGCGCTTGTATCCGGAAATCTCCTTAAGCTTTACTCCTGAAAAATGAAGGATCGCTCTCCTTTTCCAGATAATCACTGCGGTGAGCAGGATTGCGAAAAGAAAAAAGGCAATTTTCTCTGCCATGGTCCAGGTTGTTGGTGAGGCTCCGGATTTTTCGGGTGCCTGTTCCCCCGTGGTTATACCGGGTCTGTTGCCCTGGACGACATCCACCAG
>JBEQLC010000175.1:0-4183 GCA_040326175.1 Desulfobacteria bacterium
GGGCGCGACATAAAGCTCTCCGAAGATCGGATAGAAGGTTATCGTCACTTCATCAACAAGCTCTGGAATGCTGCTCGTTTTTCCCTGATGCACATCTCAGATTTTGAGCCTGATGGGTCCCAGAAGGATGCCCCGGACCTGTCACTGGCAGACAGATGGATTCTGAGCCGGCTCAACAGCGTAGTCGAAACCGTGACAACGAGGCTAGACGAATATAAGTTCAATGACGCGGCAAATGCCCTTTACCAGTTTGTGTGGCATGAGGTGTGTGATTGGTACCTTGAGATCATCAAGCCTGTCCTCTACGGACAGTCCGGGCCTGGAGCAGATCCTGACCAGGGGGCAAGCAGAGTTCAAAAACCCGCACGTTATGAGACCACACGACTTGTCCTTTGGTCTGTCCTGAACGAAACCCTGCGTCTACTTCACCCCTTTATTCCGTTTGTTGCTGAGGAGATATGGGATAAACTTCCGGGCACGGAAGGCTCCATCATGCGGGCTGACTTCCCATGCGTTGCCAAGGATAGGGATGACCGTAAGGCTGAAGAGGTCATGAGGCTGCTCATGGGTGTGGTCAGCGGCATCAGGAATATCAGGGGGGAGATGAACGTGCCGCCTTCCTTGTTTGTGGATGTAATTGTTCATAGCCCGGACAAAGGGGACAGAGACTTACTTGAGCAACGCCGAGACATGATCGTCAACCTTTGCAGGTTGAAAAGTCTAGAGGTAACGAAACCTGGTAAGCGACCGGCTTTGTCTGCAACATCTGTTTTTGGAAATTGCACAATATTTGTCTCTCTAAAGGGGATCATCGACCTTGAGCTTGAGGAGGGGCGTCTCAAGAAAGGGATTGGCAAGCTTACCAAGGAGCTGGAAGGGATTGACAAGAAACTCAGCAACGAAGATTTCCTGCAAAAGGCTCCACAAGAGGTGGTTCAAAAGGTGCGGGAAAAAGGGGAGAACCTCGGGGAAAAGAGAAAAAAGTTGGAAGATCAGTTGAGTGCGGTAAGTCAGAAGTCGAACGACTAAGCCTGAACCGCAAAAGCGAGCGCTTTCCCGGGCCCCAGGAGGATTTGTGCCCGAAAACGAAAAGCTGATTGGCCTGGCCCTTGAGGAAGACATAGGGCCTGGAGATGTCACCACCAACGCATTGATCGAGCCAGACCGTGCGGCCACAGCGGTCATTTTTGCCAAAGAGCCCTTGATTCTGGCCGGCCTACATGTAGCCGAAGAGGTCTTTACCAACCTTGACCCTGGAATGAGTTTTTACACCACTTTTCAAGACGGTGACCGGGTAGAAACCAGGAATGAAATTCTGACGGTAAGGGGCAACTGCCGGGCCGTGCTGACGGGAGAACGCACAGCCCTCAATTTCCTTCAGCGGCTCTCGGGCATTTCAACCCTTACCAGGCAGTACGTAGACCAGGTTGCAGGATCCAAAGTGCGGCTGACCGACACCCGTAAAACCACGCCAGGTTGGCGCAGGCTGGAAAAATATGCGGTCAAGATCGGAGGGGCCGACAATCACCGTTTTGGGCTTTATGACGGTGTCTTGATCAAAGACAACCATATTATGGCTTGTGGCGGGATCCGGGAGGCGGTGGATAGGATTCGGAATGACCAGGCGCATCCTATCCAAATCGAGGTGGAAGTCTCAGACATGAACCAGGCCAGAGAAGCCCTTGAAAGCGGTGTGGATATCATTATGCTTGACAACATGAAACTAAACGATATATGTAAGGCAGTTGCACTTATTGACGGGAGGGCGTTGGTCGAGGTTTCAGGAGGTGTTACCCTTGAAACATTGGTCAAAGTCGCCAAGACAGGAGTTGACATAATTTCTATAGGTGCACTGACCCACGCGGCAAGGGCAGTGGACATAAGCATGCGCGTGGTTGTGTGAAGGCTACTTAAGAAACCCAGAAAGGCATTCAGAGCTTTATCAGGCTTTCACTTGAGTGGCCATAAGGAGGTCCGATGAGATATTGCGCCATCGAATATGCGCTTCCCAGCAAGGTTGTCACCAACACTGAGATTATTCAGGAGGTGATTTCCAGGAGTGCGCGGTACTTGACACAGAAGGCATTGGATTTGCTTGCCTTGAGACTCGACGAGCTGTTCAACAAGTCAATAACCGAGGTGAGATATCATCGTGCCAAGAACGAGCGGGCTATTCAGTTTGGTATTGAAGCCGGCAGGAAGGCCTTGGAGGCGGCCAACATGTCTCCAAATGACGTCGATCTATTGATTTATGTGGGCGTGGGGAGAGGATGTATTGAGCCGGCAACCGCCAATGTCTTTCAGAAGTTACTCAAGTTGGACAAAGCCACATGCTTTGACATATTGGATGCGTGTGCGAGCTGGCTCAGAGCCATTCATGTTGCCCATTCATTCATAAAAACCGGCATGTACAAGAGGGTAATGATCTTAAACTGTGAGTTCAACTTTCGAGAGTATGTCGATTTTGAATTCAAGTCACTAAAAGATATTGAGTTTAATTTTCCCATATTTACCATTGGTGAAGCTGCAACAGCGACTATTGTGGATGATTCAGAAGAAGACGATGAGTACTACGCCACCTTTAAGACATGGGGAGGTCAGCATAACCTGTGCAAAATACCGCTGCCGCATTTCAATGAATTCAGCGATGGCGAGCTAAGGAATGAAATTCCATCCCTCACGTTCTTCTCTTATGGGGAAAAGCTTTTTCGATTTGTGTTTTCAAGGCTATGTAAGCATTACAGAGGAGACGCGATACTGAACAGTTTCAAGCACGAAATCGTTTTCAGCCATGCCGCAAGTGATGCTATGAGCCAAAAAGTTATCCAATCGTGTAACCTGGGTGAAGAGAAGGGTTACAATACCCACAAGCGATTCGGAAATACGGTTTCTGCTTCCGTGCCTCTAGCCATGGGTTGCGCCATGCAAGAGGGAAGGCTGAAGGACAGCACCAACGCCCTCATCGGCTTTGGCTCTGCGGGTGTTTCCACGGCGTGGTGTAAGTTTAAGTTCCTCACATAGTTTCCGTCCGAAAACGCCCCTTTTCCGCAATCTCTGCGTCAACCTGCGCGATTGCTTGTGCGACGTACCCAATGTACGCCTCCGCACAATCCCTTGCGTTCCTTGACCTTGAGAAAAATTGATCGTTTTCGGTTCGGAAACAGTATCCTATCCCTGGCGGGTTCTTCGATCGACACTGACCTAAGGGTTGCTCAGTTCCCGAGATCGGCGGGCGGCCGCCCGGATCGCCTCTATGAGATGCGTCTTCACCTTGTGACGTTCCATCACACTGAGTGCTGCCTCGGTGGTCCCACCCTTGGAGGTTACCTTTTTTCGAAGAGATGCAGCTCCTTCTCCGGTTTCTTCCAAAAGTTTAACCGATCCCTTGATGGTTTCGAGAGTGAGACTCAGGGCATGAGATGGTCGGAGTCCAAGCCCGGTGCCGGCTTCCACCAGCGACTCTATGACGTAAAAGATATAAGCAGGTCCTGAGCCGCTGAGTGCGGTGACCGCATCAAGATCTTCCTCCTGAAGCTCGATCACCTTGCCAATGGCCTCCAAGATCATGCGCGCCTGACTTAGATCGGACTCTTTCGCATACTGGTTGCCGGCCATGACAGCCATGCCGGATAGGACCAAGGCCGGCGTATTAGGCATCACGCGCACAATAGGAAGAAGTCCCTTTGAATTTTCATCCAGTGTAGTATACAGGTGCCCTTCGATCCTCTTTATGGGAAACCCCGCGGCAATGGAGATGAACAGTTTTACTCCCTTTATCGTGCGGGGGAAAGTGCTGGCCATACCTTGCAGTACTCCATCCATATCCTGGGGCTTAACCGCCAGAATGAGAATATCTGCCTCGTCAAGAATCTTCGTATTCTCATCGGTGACGTTTATCTTATATGCATCATTGAGTTGACGAAGCCGGGCCTCCCTCACATCACTAACCCAGATCTCGCTCGGTTCGCACAGGCCTGATCCGATCAGACCATTGATCATGGCCTCTCCCATGTTTCCCCCGCCAATGAATCCGATCCTTTTATTCAGCCTCTTCATAATATTCTCCTTAAAGTGTTGACGGCTTCGTAAAAAGTCCATCTGCGTCCCGACTAGTCGGGATTCATCCCCGCCCTGTTAAATTCTCGCTACGCGAGACGGCGGAGCCGATTGAAGAACCCTGCAG
>JBEQLC010000176.1:0-4181 GCA_040326175.1 Desulfobacteria bacterium
CGGACAACCCATGGAAGCACAGATTATGGCAAAATGTATCCTGGGGTCTTTGAACTGTTTGCGCAGGATCTCATGTTCGATATCATCTTGGCTTACACGTTTGCCGGCCACGATATTTTCCTTGGTGGTAAAAAATTTGGTGGAAGTCCAGACTCCTGGAACAAAGGTTTCACGCACGGACTTTTTCGGCTTCTTCTTGATGACTTTATCAATTGTAACCGCGTTGTAAGCGTTAATCCAGAAGGCAAGTTGACCGTCTCGGGAAAACTCCCCGACTCTTGCCCCCGCCAGTGATTCCACGTACTCTGCGAAGCGTCTGTCTTTAGCGATGGAGTTGTAATCTACCAGACCGTTGTTATCCACATACTCTTTAAGAATCTGGTCAAATTTGGAATGATCAAAGGTGGAGGCTGATACCCCCGGAATCATCCACAACAATATCCAGATTAACAGTACTGATGTACTTATTATTCTACGCATATTCTTACCTCACTCACACTTAGCCGTTCCAAACAGGGCTCTCCAAATCAAGTATTGAGTCGCAGAGATACCTATAATTTTACACAGCTTTGCTGGCGCTGGCACCCTTGGCAGATTTTATTGTTCTTTCTGTTGGACAAAACACCAAGAGACAGTTCTGCGATCATTACAGCACGGTGGAACGCTTTGGGCGCCAAGGGAACCAGTCTGGTGATGTCCGTTGTCGCACCAGATAATCTGCCAAAAGAAGGAGCAATAAAGGGATGTACTCCAGATACAAAATCCAAGGCTCCATCATGCCTTCAGCCGACCCATATTTCAGATAAGAGAATACCACCGTACAGGAAAAGAGCAGCCAGGCTGGTGACGGGTAAAAGGCCAAGAGTGGAATCAACCAAACAACGTACCACGGATGAAGGGCAGCCGGCATGAAAATGAGCTGCAGGCTGATCAGAATAAATGAGTATTTGAGTACTTCCTCTTTTTCCTTGTCCTTGAGAAAAACGATGAGTCCAGTTGCAATAACAATTCCCACGAGGATCTTGGTCAGGAGAAAATAGTCCAGTCGAGGAAACATGTGCATGAGGAAATACTTGAGACCGAGATTGAAGCTTTCATAGGGATCCCTAAAGTAGATGGGCAGAAAGCCGAGCATTTTCTTGCCGGCTGACACATAAGGGAGGTAGAAAACCAAAAGACAAGAAAAGAAAATTGACAAACTTTTTATCCTTTCTCCCCTGTTGATGAAGGCAGGCAGCAGCAGAGCCGGATAGATCTTGGTGGCACTTGCACAGGCAAGGCTCAGCACCCCCAAGGTTTTCTTATCTATAGAGTGAAGGTAAAAGGCCAGGACCACCAGAAAGACGAAGAATCCCTCCAGATGTCCGCTGTGGGAGATTTCAAGTATTACCAGTGGATTCCAAGCATAGACAACGAATCTGGTCTCCTGCAATCCATAGGTCCTCAGCAGCGCCATAAGAACGATCATGGTAAGAACATCGAAAAAGACGAAAACAGCCTTGAGACCACGAATACTATCTCCGACAAGCTTGTGAGTGGCCAGGAAGAATATCTGGGCTCCTGCCGGATAGATGGTTGGGAAACTCTTGCGATTGATATGGGGATAGATCGCTTTATCTCTCAAGGAGGCAAGCGAATCTGAGGAGGGAGGGTGCACGTATGGATTGATGCCTTGTGATTGGACGCGTCCGTCCCACACGTAGCGGTACATATCAGAAGAGAGCTGCGGGGTAGCGCCAACGAGGCAGAGCCTAAAGAAAACTGCAAAGAGGAAAAGCACCAAGAGCAAGCCTCGGCTACGGCCAGGCTGGTGCGGTCTTTTGAATATTACGTAGACCACGAAAAAATAGAGTGCATTCAAAAGGAGGAACTGAAAAAAGAAGAGATGGGTGGAGGTAATATCAGTCCGGTGTGGAAAAACCAACTTGGCGAGCCGTCCCAGATCGAAATGAAAGAAATAAGCGGTGCTGGAGACAGCTCCCAACAGAACGGTGACTAAAATAATGGAGTTGAGTCGAGAGAACATTGCTCTAGTTTTTTCTGGCGTGTGCGTATCCGTGCAGCACCGATAGGGAGAAGACGTAAAGAAATCCGGCTGTATAGATGAGTAAGAAAGGACTGATGAAGTATTTGCTGAAGAGAAGAAAAAGGAGCAAGCCGGCCAGGGAGTAGAGACCCAATATCAACTCAATGATAGATATGGCACTGAAAGGAATTGAATAGAGTTTCCCATACCAGGTGTCTTCCTTTCTCTCTATTCCATACTTGGGAGTGCGGACAAAACCAGTTTTAAACCCGAGAAGGGCCTGCAGAATTGCTTTGGTATTGTTCACCGAGATTCCAGTGCCAAGGCACATCAGAAATGGTAAGTATTTGATACTTTTCTTCCAGTCTGGATAAAAAATCCTTTGCGAGAAGATGTACATGTTTGATGGACCAAAGGTGGCCAGACAAAAGAGGGTGAAGAACAGAAGAGGATAAGAGAGACTAACAAAGAACCACTTGGTGTAAAGCATGGGTATGGAAGTTAAAACCACGATGATCATCAGTGGGTGAACCATGTAGTGAGTCAGGTGCAGGAGTGCCTGGATTTTAACCAGAAGGGGCAGCTTGGCCTTGAATAGTCTCCCCAAATTTTTCTTGGCCGTTTCGATGGAGCCCTTGGCCCAACGGTGTTGCTGTGATTTGAAACCGTTAATTGTCACCGGGAGTTCCGCCGGACAGACCACTTCTGGCGCGAATTCCAATTTCCAACCTTTGAGTTGGGCCCGATAGCTAAGGTCAAGATCCTCAGTCAAGGTGTCCGACTGCCATCCTCCGGCATCGTCGATTGTCTTCTTGCGCCAGATGCCGGCCGTGCCGTTAAAATTCATAAACAAGCCGCCCCAGGCTCGAGCGGCCTGCTCTACCCCGAAGTGGCCGTCAATGCCCATGGACTGCGCCCTGGTAAGCATTGAGTATTCAGAGTTGAGATGCCCCCAGCGGGTCTGAACCATGCCTACCTGAGGATCAACGAAATACGGGATCGTCTTCCTGAGAAAATCTTGGCTGGGGACAAAATCGGCATCAAAGATACCAGTAAACTCCCCCTTGGCCGACTTCAGTCCCTCCTTCAGGGCTCCTGCCTTATAGCCAGTACGGACTGTGCGGTGTAAGTGATTGACATCAAAGCCTTGCTCTCTCATCTCTTGAACGACAGCCCCGGCGATCTCAACAGTGTCATCGGTGGAATCGTCGAGAACCTGGATTTCCAGCAGTTCCTTAGGGTAGTCAATTTGACAAGCCGCTTTTACTAACCTTTCTGCTACGTAACGCTCATTAAAGATAGGGAGCTGAATGGTCACGCGGGGCCAGCCTGTCAAGGGGAGTGTGTTATAAAATTTATCTTGCAGGTTCTGCTGCCTTAGGCGGGCTTTCGGAAGATTCATGCGATAGTAAATCATCAAGAAGTAGCAATTAATCCCGTAGACAAAGAGGAAGAATAAGGCAAGCAGGTAGAATGTCAGCAATATATCTTCAAATACGCTCATGAGTTATCTTTACCATTGGAAGTTTTAGTAGAAAGTGTAGCTTAGCGCCGTCGCTCTCCCAATGTAAATCGGTGGGAAATAGATGAGAATCTGCTATTCATTCCCTAAGGCCTGAATGTCCTGCCTGGCATCAGCTAAGCGGGCTTGCAATAATTGCAAAACAGTATGTGACTGGTGGCAATATGCTATAGATATTATCTATGCTGATCCCAATATAGTATAAAGTTATCAAATTGCCTTTCTGAAGGCAACCGGATCGAAGGGATTTGATAGCACTCTGCAATCCATTTGCAGGCACAAGATCGTTTGTTAGAGGTGGCCTTTACCGGGAAAGTATCTGCCCCAAAGCTGGATTGCACCATTCGAGGGAGACCACAATGAAGCCGAAGCCTTGGAAAACTCTCTCCACCAAAATGATCTATGAGAACCCATGGATGCGACTGCGCGAGCCCGAAAGTAATAAGCGTTAGCATCATCTCTGTCTATTTTTATGGCCTTGGTGCAGTCGGCGATAGCTTGGTCATAGTCGCCTTTCTCTTCCCAGGCGCTCGCACGTTCACGGTAAGCCTCAGCATCATCCGGGTTTCTCTCTATGCCTTTCGTGCTGTCAGCGATTATACGGTCATAGTTAGGTGAACATCCGGTAATCAT
>JBEQLC010000177.1:0-4157 GCA_040326175.1 Desulfobacteria bacterium
CCATGTGGGGCAACAAGGATCTGCACTCCTCCAAGACCCCCTTGGCATCTCCGAGCTTTTTTACCGCAATCCCCGACATGCCGTAGATAATTGGAAGATAATAGGCTGTGTTGGGAAAGCCGATCTCTTGATCCGGCCCCCACTTATCCATGGCTTCCTCGTACTTGCTTTCCGCCCTTTCCACAATCTTGTGGGCGCCCCTAATCGCTGCTGAACAAATAATTTTTGACACTTTTCAAACCTCTCGCTTATTAAAGTTGACGTCTATCGTCTATCGGTTTCGCTGCTCGTGACGAGCCGCACAACCGGTTGACGGGTGCCGACAAATACGGAAATCACTTTGCTGACAGGTCGTTGACAAAGCCCCTGACTAATTTCACTGCATCTGGATGCCGCATGATCAGAATGTCACCCCCAGCAAGGAGGAGAATGAGTGCTGTCATGGCCTCCAGGAGAACACCCCTTTTTGCAGGATCGCCCAGCAATGGGGCCTCCTCTTGGCTTATCTTGGCTTCCTTGACTTTCCAGACTTCCTTGGCCAGGTTGCACACAATAGGAAACTGAAGCCTTTCGTCTTCCTGTGTCAGGGCAGCCATCCTGTCCCTCTCCATCACGGAATAACAATACTCCAAGCCGTACCCCAAGGACGCCACGGTTGGATCCACAATGATGCGTTCGTCGGGCACGCCAAGGTTTCCCAGAAGGATGTTAAGCTGTTTGGCCAGGTTGATATCAATGGGTGTAGCGGCTGCTATGGTGTGATGATAGGCAATGGCTGCTGCCCCCAGGGCCTTGTAGCTACCTTCTTCTACCGGGCCCAGTATGAGATTTTCTTCAGCGCACTGCTCAGCAATCATTTTTAAGACTTCTATGTCTTTTTCCAGATTGCCGCTGCCCCACACGATGAGAGGAACATCCACGGCGGCAGCGACTTTCTTGGTCACCTCCACGGCATGTTCACCAGAGTTGTCTTGCGCGTTCGGGTCTGTGCTGGCCAGCTGTAATGCGACCATCTCTGCGCCGAATGATGAAACACACTTCTGAGCCCAAGCAGCCGGGTCGTTTATAACATCAGCAAAAGGTTCTACTGCCGCCTGGGCCCACTCCTCAGGCGGAGCATCATAGACCTCCATAGCTATCCTTGGTGGGTGGGGCATCTCTCCTTCAAAGAGATAAAAAGGGTAGGATGTCCCTCCACCCACAATGACGGGACTCGCCTCTTTGCCCAGTGGGATTTCTTTTATCACACCATTGTATGATATTTTTGGTATCTCAAATGCCATGTTGACTCCTTTCTCTTCTTCCTGACAGTTCCGAATCCTCAGCCACAGTCTCCCTCAAAATATTCAATCATCAATCTTCAATAATCAATATTCAATCCATTACAGTCCTACTTCATCCAAAATTGCCGGTATTTTGCTTTCCCAGCCAAGGGCCATAATATGAACGCCATCACAAAGATCCTTCATCCCTTTGATCAAGCGAACAGCTATCTCCTTGCTGGCCTGGGCCTTGTCCTCAGCGGCCTTTATCTCCTGAACAAAAGGTTCCGGAACGAAGACACCTGAAACATTCTTGTTCATGAAGCGGGCCATACCAACTGATTTGAGCAGAATAATACCTCCCAAGATCTTAGCGTCAAATCCCTCGATGCGCTTCATGAACTTCTCAAAAGATTCCAGGTCATAAACTCCCTGTGTCTGAAAGAACTTGGCACCCGCTTCGATCTTTGTCTCCATCTTCATGATCTGCAAATCCATGGCAGCCTCATTGTCAGCCCCTGGATTTACGACTGCGCCGGCGAGAAAGTCGGGTGTCCCCTTGAGTTCATTTCCTGCCATGTCCACGCCGGAATTCAGCTTGCCGATGACATCCAGGAGCGAGACAGAGTCCAACTCGAAAACCGGTCTGGCCTTCGGGTGGTCGCCCAGGACAGGATGGTCTCCGGTCAGGGCGAGGACGTTCTTAATCCCAAGGGCCCAGGCACTGAGCAAGTCCGACTGCAGGGCTAGGCAATTCCGATCCCTGCAAGTCACCTGAAAGACAGGGTCTATACCAATCTCCGTGAGGAGATGGGAAAAGGCCATGGAACCGAGGCGCATGACAGAGCTCTGCAAGTCCGTGACGTTCACCGCATCAACACGCTCCTTAATGACGGCCGCGTCTTCCAGTAAATGCTCTACGTCGGTTCCTTTGCCGGGTGCCACCTCGGCGGTGACCACGAATCTTCCTGATTCCAAGGCTTCTTTCAAACTCATAATGATACCTCTAAAAAGTGACGATTTTCGATTGAAGATTGACTATTTAGAGAAGAAGCTTTTTGGGATTCAAATACTCAATCGTCAATGGTCAATATGCAATCCACTCATGTGGCCTCGCCTTCCCGCAGATCTTCTCTCACCACTTTGCCGGGATGAACAGGCCAGTCCTTCACCTGCGGTTCTTGCTTCAGATAATGGAGCTTGTTTAGACGTTTCAGAGCATGGTATATCTCCTGCCAGGCACAAGGACGTTCCTTGGAAACCTCGCACATGCCCTCAGATGCGCCGCCGCAGGCCCCATTTATGAGGCTCTTGGCACACCTGGTTACCGGACACACACCACCGGTTCTCCACAGGACACAGTCGCCACAGGCTAGACAGTTCTCGGTCCAGACGCCATGTTCTTCTGCCCTTCCTGTAAACAGGGTGTTCAAGGCGGGCAGGGCGTTCTGATCGGGAAAGAGTTGTGCAACTGTCTGGACACCGGCACCACAAGCCATAGAGAGAACCACGTCATACTGATTTGCCAACTTCTCCAGGATGGGTTTCACGCTCTCCGGCTCGCACTGCAATTCGGTCGAAGCTTCCAGGGTTTCAACCGGCTTGTCTTTCTGCTTTCTATCCATACGGATCAGCGTTGACAGGATTTCAACCTCTCTGGTCCCTCCGGCACAGCAGACCGTCGTGCAGCCCCCACATCCCAGTACAAGAATCCTGTCAAACTCTTCTACCATTGCCAGGATTTCTTCCATTGGTTTTCTTTCAGCTACAATCATGGCGACCTCGCTAAGGTTTGGATTTTCTCAAAGGGCTTGGCCCCAGTTGTTTGATGGTCTCCGTCATTTCCTTAGTCACGTTAGCGAACTTGGCTCCTTCTGCCGCTGACATAAAATGCATCTGAAC
Organism: Desulfobacteria bacterium; assembly: GCA_040326175.1. Classification (GTDB taxonomy): domain Bacteria; phylum Desulfobacterota; class Desulfobacteria; order Desulfobacterales. The sequence continues at coordinate 3,165 of JBEQLC010000177.1, forward strand.
CCGCTCGGGCTCCAAATTGATTTCACTCAACAAATCCTTGACGTACTGAACCCTCTTCTTCGCCTTGTAATTTCCGCTGATAAAATGACACGTGCCCTCCAGACAGCCGGCAAGGTATACGGCATCTGCACCTGATTCAAGCGCCCTGAGGATATGGTTGGGGCTTACCCTTCCAGTACACGGCACCTTGATGATCCTGGAATTGGGCGGATACTGAATCCTGGATGATCCTGCCAAATCAGCGGCCGCGTAGCTACAGTAATGGCAACTAAAGACGGCAATCAGAGGTTCAAAGTTGTTCATTGATTTCTGCTCCGGTTTCTGGGGACGGACGCAAGGCGTCACACGCCGCCAAAATCTGCTCGTCGCTGATGTACCCGAACTGGATCGCTTCGGCGGGGCATTCAGCAACGCAGATACCACAGCCGTGACACTGCATAGGCTCTATCGTTGCTTTGCCCCGCTCATTCATACGCGGAACCTTATACGGACAGACCTTCACACAGGCGAAACAAGAAGAGCACAATTCTTCACTCACTGCGGCCACTGTGCCCACTCTTTCGATGGTGTCGTGGGATAGAACCGCGGATGCCCGCGACGCAGCTCCCAGGGCCTGATAGATCGCTTCCCGAACCGTTGCCGGATAGTGAGCATTGCCGCAAAGGTACATACCATTGGTGGCAAAATCGAGTGGACTCAGTTTGGCATGCGCTTCCAGGAAGAACTTGTGCCCATCCACCGGGACCTTGAGTATCCTTGAAACAGCTTCAGCGTCCTCGTGTGCCACAATAGGGGTGGAAAGCACCACGAGGTCTGCCGGCAAAGGGACCTCCTTGCCCATAGCAGCGTGGTATATTTTTACTTTGCCATCTTCAACAACGGGAGGACTCTCCAGGCTGTACCTAATGAACCTAACGCCCGCTTCTTTAGCCTTAAGGAAGAGGGCCTCGTTTTCCACCCCGTAAGCTTGTATGTCGCGAAACAGAACGAAGA
>JBEQLC010000178.1:0-4150 GCA_040326175.1 Desulfobacteria bacterium
CTGAGACATGAGATAGATGACGAGTGACGGCTTCGTAAAAAGTCCATCTGCGGCGTTGCGGTTGTCTGCAAGCAGACTTAGATCAAAGGCACTGACGTGCCTGCTTGGTTTCACGGCCTTCGGCCGGAAACCAAAGCCACCTGCTTCGCAGGCTGATGTCTAGGCATCTTTCGTCATTGCGACGTACGAAAGTACGCCTCATTCCTCAAGACTCGCGCGCCTTGCATATAGAGCTTTCTACGAAGCCGTCCATCTTATGACTTTTTTGCAGGATCATCAATTGCGAGATGGAGGGGCAGAGCGTGTTTTCCTGCTCCGGCGGAGTGACCTCTGAGGGCTCTGTGAGAGACAAGAAGAAACCGCACAAAGGCAAAGGTCATCGAGGGCGACTAAGAGAAAAATTCCTGAACTCCGGTCTGGATGGATTTCACGATTACGAAGTAATTGAGCTTCTTATCACGTTGGCGACACCACAAAAGGACTGTAAAGACCAGGCCAAAGCTCTCTTAAAGCGCTTCAAGACCTTGCAGGGAGTCATTGAAGCCCCGCCTGAACAACTCCAGGAAATCAAAGGAATCGGCCCCAAGAACATCTTTGGCATCAAGTTTATCCGGGATGTTGTCGAACGTTATCTTGAGAAGAAACTGATCAGGAAGGATCAGATCCGCTCTTCCAAGGAGCTATTCGATTATCTTTATCACAGCCTTCGAGACAAGAAGCGGGAAATCTTCAAGGTCGTCTTCCTGGACGCCCAGAACAGAATTATCGCTATAGAAGACCTTTTTGAAGGGACCCTGACAGCCAGCAGCGTTTATCCGAGAGAGGTCGTGCAGACGGCGCTCAAATATCATGCGGCTGGCCTTTTTCTCGTACACAATCACCCATCAGGAGAGCCAAAGCCATCGCATGAGGACAAGAGCATCACCCGCGATTTAATTCATGCCTGCCGGGTTATGGGCATTACTATTCACGAGCACCTTATCATCGGCGACAATACCTATTTCAGCTTTGCGGATCACGGCCACATTGCCGAGATGAATCGCGAGTACGACAACCATTTCAACGCGTGATTGAAGAACCCTGCAGCACGCTGCGGGGAATGCGCTCGCTGTTGCGGTTCAAGTCACGTAAGGGGACGCGCTTTAGTTTTGCAGTTTTGAGTTTAAAGAGCGAACGGTATCAAAGGACCATTATCAAACCGTAGAACTGAAGAGCGTCCCGCTTCCCTGCGGCATCCACCCTCGATTGACGCGGCATGCTACTCTCATATTAGAAAACCATGTGATAGCCAACTTTATCTGTAAAGAACGTCCCCTTTTTTCACGCCCCTTCTTCTTGGACGTTTCAGGGGCATCTATTCCCATCAGTCTGACCCTAATTTCCCCTTCAGGGCCCTGAGCCTTGATAGTGTCGCCATCATAGACCCACGTCACCTCGTACTGTCCAGCGTGTGCCGTGGTGACAATGGCAAACAGGAAGATAAATAGAAAGACCACCTTTTGTCTGACGGTAACTCCCATTTACATCAGCCTCCTTTCCCTATTTGAAACTCAATACTGTGGCATGACTCCTGCATAACACCCCTCAAGCACAATTCTGATGAGGAGGTTGGTTCATGACGAAAACTACAGTTGAGCGAAGGGAACATAAGCGGTTTCGGATCCAGAATGACACTTTTGTTGTGCTAAGGTCCAATGAGACCAAAGTGGGTTCACTTAAAGAGATGACCATGGACGGACTCTCGTTTCATTATGTTGGCAGAGAAGAGCCGTTAACTGAACCCGTTGAAATAAGCATATTTTCACCCAATAATGATTTCTATTTGTATACGATCTCCTGCAAAATTATTTCAGATTCAAAACTCTACGAAAAGCATCCCAGCCCCGTAACCACGAGGCGATGCGGTGTTCAATTCGATAAGTTGACGGCCCTGCAAACATCTCAAATAGAATATTTTATACAGAATCACACCACAGGTAAAACATGGGCCTGTTGTCAAAGAACTGACACAAAGTCAAAAATGGTTTTTCCTTTAGCCTGAAAACCCCGAATCAGCGCCCTTCTAAACCTACATGGCAGATTGGTGACGCTTGCTCTTCGGGCAAAGCCTCTGGGGTTGTGGATTGCCCCCTCCCTGGAGGCTTTTCTATGTCCTACTATATACCCCTCAAAATTTCCTTTCATCGAAGTGCATCTGCCTTCATCTGCGTGGTGTTTTGGTTCATCTACCTTGCCTTTTTCAGTGGTTGTGTTAGACTACAGAAACTGTACTGCTCTGAAGAACCCTACCGCACGCAAAGAATGCTAAGAGGTTATGCGCATGCAGCAAGGCCTCATAAGGGACGTCATTGAAGACTTGGTATGCCCCAAGGGTTTCTTATGCTGTACAGAGGGGCTGGAGAAGCTCTGCAAAGCAAAGGATGTTGGAATGCGAACGTTTGTCCAGTGCCTTGAACCAAATCCCATTGAGTGTCCATTCTCAAAGCTTCTTGCTGTTTCGTATGTTTGTAAGTGTCCCCTTCGTATCTACATCACCAAGGAATTGAATAAGTAGCGCTGGCATTCTTCCCTGTAGTCACGTCCCTCACCCCTGCCTGAACGTGATCTAATCACCCCCTTTCCGTTTTGGTTTCTTTTGGTAATTCCCTTTCAAAGAAACAGTGTTTTGCCCGCAAGAAATCGGGGTTACCCCGTATATTAATCCGTCAAATCCCGGCCTATAATAATTCCAGTAACGGCGAGGTTTTAACAATGTCATTAGAACCTATCGTTTTAATATGGAAAAACCTAAATATTTACGATTGCTTCGCCTTGGCTGCGTTTGTAATGATTATTCTGTTCCTAATGATTCTTCTGTTCCTTGTTGTCTTTCAAAAGGCTCCTCAATAATGGTTACCGTTAGTCTGGGGCCGATGGCGGCATTTAGTCTCACCACACCTATATGACTAATAGGATGAGACACCGACCTCGGCTCCGGATCTACCGCTTTTTTTGGGAGGGGACTTTCAACTTTCCTCTTTACTTTCCACACCTTATATCTGTTCCTCTTTGTCCACCATAAGAGCCTTCACACTACTCCAATGGGAACATTGTTCTGAGAATGACCACATAAAATGAGATAGTTGTCTTGTTATGCCGATTGTGACAGGGGGAGGAGGCCACAGGGTGCTCAGTATGCTATCGTCCGCCCCATCTTAGCTTGGCCTTGAGTACATCGCGGTAACGCAGACCAGATGGCCTAAGCATATGAATCGTGTGGGAGGCCTTTTGGATAACAACTGAATCTTCATGCGTAACTTCGAGTCCTACCTGGCCGTCGAAGGTCAGAAAGACGTTGGAGTCCCGCTCATCCAGCTCGATTTTGACAATAACAGTGTCAGGGAGGATCAGTGGTCGGTTGGTCAGGGTAAAGGGACAGATCGGGGTGAGTATGATCGTCTTGAGCGAGGGATGGACGATCGGCCCACCTGCTGAAAGTGAATAAGCGGTCGATCCCGTGGGAGTCGCAACGATCAGACCATCGGCCTTAAAGGTGGTGAGGTAATAATCATCAATAGAGGTCTTTATGTGAGCGATGCGTGCCAGTGCCTCCTTGTTAATGACCACATCGTTGAGAACGGTTTGGCAGGTTACTGCCTCACCATCTCGCAGTACTTTTGCCGACAACAATATCCTTTCTTCAGTGGTAAAAGTGCCACTTATAATGTCTTCCATGATCGGGAAGAGCCTGTTGGCTGAGGATTCGGTCAGGAAGCCAAAGGCTCCCAAGTTAATCCCCAGAATCGGGACGCCCGTATCCTGAATCCATCGAATTGCGCTCAGGAATGTCCCGTCTCCGCCCAAGACGACAACACACCCAAGGTCCGAGGGGGCTCTTGGAATATTTTCGACCAGACACTCTTTCGAGGTGATAGGTGCAGGAACATTCTGCTTTGTGAAAACCTCGATTCCCTTTGACTTCAGCCACGTCTCCAGTTCCCCGGCCTTGTCAATGGCCTCCGCTTGGTCTTTAATGAAAATACCGATTTTTTTCATGGCGCCCCCAATCTGTTGGTGGGGTGTCAGGTTCAGTCTATCCGCCTTCGCAGAAGACCACGGGCTTGCCCGTGGATGAATGCGCAAACAATCAATATGCTACGGCGCGATGTCG
>JBEQLC010000179.1:0-4138 GCA_040326175.1 Desulfobacteria bacterium
AGACGGACAGGCCATTTGTTATGTGTCAAAAGATCACAAAATGCGGGAAAAATTTCTTCATTATCGAGCATCATTTGCGCAAGCCGGGCAGCATTCCCTTCCTTCAACATTCTCTCAAGGGATAAAGCGCTGAGCTTGGCGGGGTCACGGTTTGTCATAATCTCCACGACTTCTTCCAGCCGAAATGAACCCGTCCAACGAAACTGCTCATCTAGTAGAAGAGTCGGGACAGACTGTATCTGATTTGATTGAGCCATCTCTGGAAAGAGGGAGCAGTCCACGATTGTGAGCCGTATGAATTCATTTGCGGTAAGAAAGGGTATTATATGCCGGACCGTCTGGGGACAAAAAGGGCATTGCTGAGAAACGTACAGCCTCAGCAAGGCCGGCACCTCGATCTTTTCAAGGTGATCCTGTACAGACATCGATATGCTCGAAGCCTTCTGGTCAGAAACAGACAGTGCTTCCAGAAAAGGCCCCAGTTCTGTACCAAGCGGAATTGCGTGGTACCGCAAGGCATGGCCGACCTGGATAGCCGGAGCCTCGTTCGGTTCACCTTCCTCTTGGGCAACTTGAATCCTGGGGGCAAGGCGGGTGAGGTTTTCACAGAAGCCCAAGAACTCCCTGCTTCTTTGGTCTTCTGTCACAAGCAGACTAATCTGAACATTACTGGACAGTGCACTATTCCATTCCCTGATTCGCCTCTCTTCCTCGGATGTCATTATCCCTCGATATCCACTCCAGGCCTATTTCTCGCCTGTGACATCTGCCACCCAACTCAGCGCGGCAGATACCGTTGGAAATCCTATGGTGCTTGTGAGCAGAATAATGGCATGGAATATTTCGTCTGGCTTTGCACCGGCTTCTAAGGCTCTTTTAGCATGACTATGAACACCGCCTTCGGAACGTAAAGCGGCTGCTGCTGCTAACTGAACCAGATGTGCAGTCTTTTCATCCAACGGTCCTTCCTGCCTCACGGCCTTGCCGAGCTCCTTAACAGCAGTCATGAATTTCGGATGTCTTTTTTCAAGTGTAGTATACCATGTGGGTACCTCTTTGTCAGACATGGCATTCCACCTCCTTTCATATATGTTGAGTTACGTGCCGGGTTCGTCCTCCGGTGTGAGTTCGTCGGCTTTTCCTTGTCCGAAGAGACGCCCGAAAAACGCAAATACCTTTTTGATGCCCCGCCACAGCTTAGGCAGCAGCCAAATCATCAGCACAATGAAGGCAATCAATAAGACGATAAACAGCCACGGATAGTGCAGGGCGGTCCAGAGACCGGCGATCACTGTAAAGTCTTCGACAAGTGAAGCTACCCAGTTACTTACGGGCTCGGGAGAGGCGTTTATTATCACCCTTGTACCTGACTTGGTCGCATGAGTGCCTGCCGCCATGCCGCCACCCACGATAGCAGCTGCCAAGACAATCGCCGGGTTTACGTCGCCCACTGCACCCGCTGCCAGCAGCGCCCCTGCGGGAATGCGAATGAACGTGTGCAGCGTATCCCAGCCCGTATCAACCCCAGGTATTTTGTCGATGACAAATTCCACAACGAACATGAAACCCGCTGCAGCTATTACAACAGGATTTGCAAGGATTTGCAGGTCGGGCGGCAGGACCATGTTACCCGTGTTTCCAAGCAGCCCTAGCATCAGGATCGCCGCATAGAGATTAATTCCGCTGGCCCATGCCACACCCATTGTGAGAGCTATCGTGCTGGCTACTTGATCAAGCGGTCCCATTGGCTACCGAAACCTCCTTTAAGGATTTTGTCAGCTTACCATCATTCGTGACACAAGTTATTTCTTCCCCTTCTTCCTTTCTTCTCTATCGCTTCTGCCTTTCTTGCCCCTGTCATCTTCGTCGTCATCTTCGCCTGTCTTCTGACCTTTTTCCTCCTTCTTACTCCTTTCCTCTTTCATCGCCTTTTTCTCTGCTGGCTGCCCTTCTTTGATTTCTTCTTTATCAGCCTTATGCTTTTCTTTCAGCTCTTGCTTCTCGGCTTTATGTCTCTCCTTCAATTCTTTCTTCTCAGCTTTGTGCCTCTCCTTCAATGACTTCCATTCCTCATTGTGCCCCTCACTCGACGCCTTTCTATCCTCACCATACTTTTGTGTGTAAGCACTTTTGTCCTCTTTTCCAGCCTGTTCGCCCCCGTCTTTTGCCTCCACCTGGACAAGTGAAAACAGAGTCACCATGAAGAAAACCAGAACAGATGCAGTTACTAACATATAAAGGTTTTTACACTTCATCTCTTCACACTCCTTTCGGGGCCATCTCCATCAGTTGTCGTCCGATGGCGCCAATGAACCATTGCGTTAGCGTAATAGGATAGGATGTCAAGAGATTCCGGGGCTGCCCTGAACAACCCGTGAATCTCATCAACCATCCGCCTCAACCTGAGCATATTAAATGCCTGTGTGATCGACAGCTCCAGGCCTCTCGTTGGAATATGAACCGGCGCACCTCGCGCGTGCAGTTCCTGAATTAGACCGTGCACACGCGCCTTGATATCAAACTCACTCTGCGGACGTTCGCGAAATTCCAACAGCACGCTGGCCACCAGTGATACCGGAAGGACCGGGACATTATCCTCGATGGAAACCATCAACTGATTGGAGAGTTTCTGGACTAGCGAAAAGCGTACGTCACGGTCGATCTTGCTTAGATCAACAGCATGGACGCGACAAAACTCTCGGGCTGAAACCGGGGTGCCGAAGTTGACGCATGCATACCCAAAGCGCTGCCACTTGTTGAAAGCCATCAACATAAGGTTATGCCAAATAAACCCGACGGTGGTTCTGAATACAAACCATCTACTTCGCTTTTCGGCTCCGAGATCCAAGGTACGTATCAGGCTTCGGTCCTCCAGAGTCCTGTCGTAGTTAACCCCTACGGGAATGAAGACGATATCTCGATCTGTTTCCGGCTCAAAATCGCGCAACATATAGTCTATTAATCCTAGCTTAGGTGACCTCAATCGGCCATCGCGACTTAACCCTCCTTCGATAAATACCGCCTGACAAACCCCCTCTTTAGTCGCCATGTGGATGTAACGTTCCAACACCCGGCGATACAACGGGTTCCTGGAATTCCGACGCACGAAATAAGCACCCATGGCTTTGATCAGTGTTTGCAGGGGCCAGATCTTGGCCCACTCGCCCGCAGCATAAGAGAGTGCCGTTCGCTCGGCGACCAGGAATGACACCAGAATATAGTCCATGTTGCTGCGATGATTCACGACGAATACTACAGTGGAATCAGGATCTATAGATTCCAACTGTTCATTATCGGCACGGTCAACACGCACCCAGTAGAGTAGCCTTGCAACTTTCTTTGCCAGCCAGTAACCGATCCGAAAATAGATGTAGGCGTTAAAAGACGGCACAATTTCCTTAGCATATCTCAGGACTTTGGCCTGTGCGACGTCACGCGGCATGTCATGTTCCTGCGCATGTTCCTGCATCGCCTCCATAACCTTGGGATCGTACACCAGGCGATCAATCAATACCTGTCGTTTAGTAAGCTGGAATGGTCTGATCTCGATGTCTAGACGAGCGCTGATTTCGTCCAGCACACGATTGACTCGACGCCGCAAAAACCAGCTGACACTTGGAATAAAGATTCGATCCAGAATCGTCCAGGCAGACACAACAAACAGCAAGAAAAGGAGCCAGATTGGTATCGGAATCTCACCAGTCATTTTACTAGGCCCTTCATAGATATAGGATTGGATCTCCAGTTCTGATGATCTCGCAAGAAGTCATCAGTCTTGACTCTGGTCAAATCTCCCGTGCTCAAGAAAATAGGCTACCTGTATTAATACAGCCGGGTTTTTCGTAATAGAGGTATGCGTGCTCGAAATAACCAGGAAATCGGTCATCTCTTCCAACTTTGAACGTTCTACAGATACCCTGCCATCATCCGGTCCCGGAATAAGTGCAGAGAAAATGGGATTAAGACTCTTATCTCCGGCAATAATACCAACTTCAATGTCGATCGGCTTCAACTTATTCAGAGCACTTTCCGGATTGGTCCCCAGTTCCTGGCCGGGAGGTCCATGGATCCACCTATATGCAAAGAAATCTTTTACATAATCTACGACTTCACTTCCCCGATTAGGAGGAGCCAACAT
>JBEQLC010000017.1:0-14587 GCA_040326175.1 Desulfobacteria bacterium
TGTTGAGACAACCTTGGTAACATCATCAAAATTGGCGGGTTTGTGCCCGTCATATTCAACTGCCATCTCATCGCCACTATCTTCCCGCAAAGTGAACACTAACATGTTGTTCTCAAGATCATACCGCTTGCTCCCCTCAACGACAATCCCGGCCACCTGGACCGGTCGATGGCTCACCTTGGCCTCGCTCACACTCACATAAGTCGTCAGGGTCGATTTAAACGAATACATGGCCATGATCAAGGCCAGGACCACAATAACAGCTGCAATGATATGAGATTTCTTCGGCATTTTTTTCATGTGTCTCTACTTGGCAAAAAGGTCGATTCCTCTGAACCTTGAAGCTCCTTGAAGTCCCCTTCAATCCCGATATTGCGGGACCAGTCGGGACAAGGAATGCCCTCGCCGTAGCATTTCAGTCCAGGCATCTGTCAGTTTTTTCCCTGATCCTCGGCAGATGCTTCCAGTCTCTTGACTTTTCGATCCAATACAAACAGGTAAAAGGCGATGCCACACCATATGATGAGATTAACGCCCATGACGAAACCAAGACCTTCTTTCATCGATCGTCACCTTTCATTATTTGATTATTAAAGGGTGTTTCAAAACCCAATGACGAGTCCGGTGCTGTCCGTCATTTGTTGTCCGATTCGCGAAACAGGTCCCGCACCCTTAAGCCTTCCAGCCTCAATATCCTGATCCTTAATCGGAGCATCCAGACGTACAACGCGGTGTATGCCAGCAAAGAACCCAAGAAAACCTTCAGCGTCTTGGGGTCCATGCCTGGATTGGCGGGATTCATGGTGTTTTCGGGGTGGAGGGAGGTTGTGATCCGAGGCACGACAAAAACCAAAAATGGCACCGTGACAAAGGCCAGGATCGAATAAACCCCAGCGAATACCCGGCTTCTCTCGGGGTCACTGACCGCCGAACGAAGGGCAAAATAGGCCCCATAAATCATGAGCAATATGACGATCGAGGTCTCCCGAGGATCCCAATTCCAAAATGACCCCCATGTGACCTTGGCGAAGATAGAACCGGTCACCGTGGCAAGGACACAGAACAAGAATCCTAGCTCCGCGGCCGATAGCGCCACATAGTCGGCCTTCACCGTTCGTTTAGCCAGATATACAGCGCTCCCTATCATCGAGATCAAGAATGAGAGCGTCGCCACCCAAGCCTGGGGTACGTGAAAAAAGAGTATGCGGGACGTCTCTCCCGGAAACCCGGTAGCCGCCTCTGTGAACAAAAAGGAAGCTACGATTATCACGGCCATCCAGATAGCCAGCAGGGTTTTGTAAATCATGGTCACCTAAACACTCAGCGCACACCGCACAACAAGCTGAGATTGCAAGCAATTCCAAATCCGCGAGTTGAAGGATTCAGAAGCTGATTCGCTGTTTGTTGAACATAGTGGTTGTGACGCCACATAATCAGATCTTATTCTTCCCAAACCAGAGGAAACAGAAACAGAGATAATATAACCATTATTACCACATACGCAACTGCAATTCTGACCTCGGGCCAGCCGGCGCTATTAATACCGATTGCAGCCCTTTCGCATCCCTTCATACACGTAATCATAAGGGGGAAGAGCAGGGGAAGAGACAGAACAGAGAATAATGCCCCTCGGGCGCTGGCCCGGGCTATGATGGCGGCGATGATCGTTGTGCCTGCCCCCAGGCCAAGTCCTCCGCTGATTACCACGGCAACAAAAAAGCCCGGAAGGTTTATCTGGTACCCCATAAAAAGAATAAACGACGGCACGATGACGAGCCCAAGGGCCCCCAGAAGGGTGAGATTAAAGAGCAGCTTTCCTAAAAACACAGCCTGTGGGCGGGCAGAAAGCTTCAGCACATCAATGGTGCCGGCCTCTTCTTCCTTCACAAACGATCGCGAAAGGCCGGATAACGCGGAAAAAGTCAGAATGATCCATAAGAGCACCGAATACAAGAACGGCCGTTCAGCCTCTTCTATGCGGAAAGACCCGATGGAAAAGCTAACGGCTACGAGAGTTGTGACGGCAAACATCAGGATGGCATTCAGGGCATAGCGTGTCCTGAATTCGCTGCGCAGATCACGAAGCCAAATAGCGATCGCCTCATTCAGATAGGTTGATGATTCTGTCAGCGTAGTCCGCCTCTCGCTTTTCGTTTGATGCAATCATGGTCACTCCCGATTGCCTCTGCTTTGAAATAATCTCTTCCACAACCTCAATACCCTTGCTGTCAAGATTGGACCCTGGTTCGTCCAACAATAGCAAGGGGGGTTTGTGAAGCAATGCCTGAGCAAGCTTCAACCGCTGCTTCATCCCGGAAGAGTAATCCCCGCATGCTTTTGTCGCATGCCCGGTCAGTCCCACACTATCAATGATGTCGAGACAATCCTTGCGATCGCCGGACAGACCTCTAACCTTGGAGAAAAACTCCATATTCTCAAGGCCTGTCAGCTCATCATACAGAGACAGGGCTGGCGCCACCATTCCGAGGAAGCGCCGCCTCGATTCTCTTGACACGGGTTCACCATTAAGAAACATTTCAACCTGACCACGAGACGGCTTGACGAGGCCGGCAATAATGCGAAGGAGGGTACTCTTGCCTGAACCGTTCCATCCCGTAATAGCCAAGACGTCTCCCCGCTTCACCTCAAAGGAGATGTTTTTGAATAGAAGTGTTTCTCCGTAATTCTTGCCTATGTCGGACACCTTTAGTGTAAACATTTCGGGAAAAACGTATCATTCGGTCGCATATTTTGTCAATGTTGGGTCAAAGGAACACTTAAACAACAAGAACTTTCCGTCCGGTCTCTTGTTGTGGTATAAATTTATTCACCGTGCTGTGAAGGAGGCTTGATGTATTGAGGGAGATCGGCTGAAGGAGCTGCTTGAAGCTGATCAGAAGAGCTAATAATCTACTGGAGTAGGGCTCCAGGTTACCACCCAAGGCTGGACACATCCCCAATCTTCTTGATGGTGAAGCCTCTCCGCCCTGAAGGGCGAGGGTTCTGCCTTACGGCAGCACTTCGTGTGCGGGGAGCGCGTGCCGGTCAAAAATATGTTCCGTTTACGGCAGTCTTTTTAAGTGGTTCAAAACAGATCATATTTCTGAAAACCGTTCTCAATCAGTTGTTCGAAAGCAGGCTCAGCGCTACCTCAGCAGCCCGTTTCGACGCCCCTGGAGCGCCCAGCCTTTCTGCCACCCCCCGCAACTCAAGGCGCATCTGTACAAGCCCTCTCTCATCTTTGATCATTTTGATCGCTTGTTCAGCAATCTGTTCGGCTGAGGCTTCATGTTGAATCAACTCTGGCACAATCGGCTTTTCAGCGACTATGTTGGCCAGCCCTATATGTTTGACACGGATCATCCGCTTTGCAAGCCAGTAGCTGAAAGGGGATACCCTGTACACTATGATCATGGGGGTGCCTGCTATGGCTGCCTCAAGTGTCACGGTCCCCGAAGCCGTTATAACCAGTTTGGCCTCATCCAGGACGTCTCGAAGCCTGTCAGACATGATCAAGAATTTTGCCGTACTCCCCTGAACAATGGTCTCCACAACACGCTCACTCACAGAAGAGGCCACAGGTATCGCAAAACGTATGCCGTCTATCCTTTCAGACAAAATCTCTGCCACCCCAACCATCGTGGGAAGAAGGCGAGAGACCTCCTCGTTGCGACTGCCGGGGAGAAGGCCTATGAGCACCCCCTCGCCCCCCAGTTCTTCAGATTTCTCTTGACTGCCCTCGAGTCGCATGCTGTCCAGTAAGGGGTGTCCCGCAAATGTAACCGGCACATTCCATTCTCTGTAGAAATCCGCTTCGAAGGGGAAGATGACGACCATGTGATCAACCAACTTCTTGATCTTCTTGACCCTGGCTGTCCGCCAAGCCCAAACCTGAGGACTGATGTAATACATGACAGGCACACCCAGTTTCTTGGCCGCAGCAGCTACCCGGAGATTGAAGTCTGGAAAATCTATCAGGATCAGAAGAGCGGGACGGATCTTCTTGAGGTCTTGCTTGGCCAGCCTGAGGACTCTATAAAGGAGGTTGATCTTTGAAATGGCCTCAGAAATTCCAACGACAGCCATTTGAGAGTTATCAACCCTTACCTCCACCCCAGCTCGTCGAAGGGCATCGCCACCTATCCCAAAGAATTCAAGATCCGGGTTGAGTCCCAGCATGGCCCTCACCAAGTGTGCCCCGTGAAGGTCGCCGGAGGCCTCCCCGGCAATTATCATGACCTTTCGATTTCTATGTCCAGATGGCCGGTTGATGAATTGATCCTTCAACTAATCAGGGACATGCCACCAGGTCAAAATGGTGCTGCAAGAGAACTTGGAGGGACACCAATCACAGTTTGCACGCACGCCGACGAGAGACGAAAGAATACTAAAATGACCCGGTCTTTCTTAGAAAGTCAGTGTTGGTGGCTTCTATCTGGTCAACGATGTCAAGGGCGACCCGTAGCGCATTCCGTCCGTCCGTCGCGGATACCAATGGAACTTCACGATCCCTTACAGACCGGACAAATGCCCCCAGCTCAGATTCGAGGGAATCACTCTCCTCAAAGCTTCTTCGCTGCAGAGACATACCGGGGATGGGAAGCGGCATGCCCTGTCCCCCTTTCTGGACGATGATAATCTCGTGATCTGCATAATCGACCGAAACATAGGTGTCTTTCTGAAAAATACGTATCTTCCGCATATTCTTCAGGGAAATACGGCTGGCGGTTATGTTGGCCACACAGCCATTCTCAAAGACCAGCCGTACGTTGGCAATGTCCACACTGGAGGATACCACCGGAACACCAGAGGCGTGAATGCTCTTAACCTCGGACTTCACAAAGTTCAGTATGATGTCGATGTCATGGATCATCAGATCCAAGATCACATCGACGTCGGTTCCTCGCACCTCCCCTCCCCCCTTAGGTTTCTTGGGAATATGCAGGCGGTGAGACTCTATGAAGAGAGGATGCCCCACAATCTCTCTAAGGGCTACCACCGCTGGATTGAATCGCTCCAGATGCCCCACTTGAATGATTCGGCCACGGGAATCTGCAATCTCTATGAGGTCATCCGCCTGTTCAAGTGTTTCTGTCATCGGTTTTTCGATCAACACATCCACATCATTTTGAAGGAAATCACGGCTGACAGAAAAATGCAGGGGTGTAGGTACCACCACGCTTACTGCATCGACCTGCTCAATCAGATCTCTGTAGTCGGTAAAAGATTTCGTTCCCGACTGTTCTGCAACACTTTCCGCCCTTTCGGGAATGATGTCAGCCACGCCCACAAGCTCCACGCCTTCAATCCGGGCATACTTCTCCGCATGAAACTTCCCCAGATATCCAACGCCAACAACCCCAACTCGTAATGATTTCATGTCTTACTCAGTCAATGTGAATGTCTAAAATGTTTACTCTCTAGATTAATATGGGTCAGATCTTGCTTCGTCAAACGAGCAACTCTATCCCTCTTTTTCAATACCTATAATAGCAATGCCGTTTCTATCGGCGAGCGCAACCATCTCCTCCACGTCAAAGGCCACCGTCCTACCGGCCTCAACGGCCAAGACCGAGGCCCCAACATGACACATCGTTTGAATGGTCTTGAGCCCTGCAGCGGGCACGTCGAATCTCATATCCTGATTCGGCTTACTCGCCTTCACCACTACGGTCTTCTCCTCCCCGAGTTTCCCTCCCCGCTGAATAGTCGCATCCGTGCCGTCTATTGCCTCGACCGCCATGACCGAGCCGTCCCGGACAACCACACTTTGTCCTATATCTAATCTTCCAATCTCTTTGACTATACCCCACCCGAAACGGACATCGGCCATCTCGGACTTGGTTGGCTTGCGCCGCGTCCAGCATCCTTTCTGTGCCAGGAGTTCGGGCACCAAGAAAGTAGAAGAACGAACCGCTATCCCCTCTTTCTCTAGCTCTCCGGCAAAGGCTCTTAGGAGCCCATCGTCCAGCGTATGATCCATTGTGGCAAGGACCTTAAGGGCCCTCAAATCTGGCCTCACGCCTGAAAACATCTTGACCTTGGCAATGGCCCCAACCATCACTGCATCATGGACCTCATTCTGCTTGAGAAACGAGATGAGGCGGTTTACTTGACCTATCTTTACCCACGTTATCGCCTCAACCAGGGTTTCCAGCTCGGGGGCGGTCTCGCCAATATGGGCGACTGCGTAAACCTTTAACCCTCTTTGCTTCGCGGCCTTTGAGAAGATATTGGGGAACTGCCCGCTCCCCGCGATGAGTCCAATGCGTTCCATCCGGACTATCTCGTTATCCCCCGCTCAGAGGATTTGATGAACTCTATGAAATTGACAACCTCTGGCATCTGATCCACCTCTGCAGTAACCCTTTCAATCGCTTCATTCAAGGTCAACCCTAGCCGGAACAGGATACGATAAGTCTTCTTGAGGGCAAGAATGGCTTCCGTTGAAAAGTCATGGCGCTTCAAACCCACGGAATTCAACCCGTGGAGGTTGGCTCGGGGTGAACCTGATGCAAGCACATACGGCGGGATATCCTTTGTCACACCAGTCATGCCACCCACAAAGGCATACTGTCCAATCCGCACAAATTGGTGGACGGCCACAAAAGCGCCCAGCGTGGCATAATCTCCCACCCTGATATGGCCGCCAAGGCTGGCGGCATTGGCAAAGATCACGTCACGCCCGGTGAAGCAGTCATGGGCAATGTGGGTGTAAGCCATCATGAAATTCTCTTCACCAATCTCGGTTATACCCCCACCAAACTCAGTTCCCCTGTGAATTGTTACAAATTCTCGAATTGTGGTTCCCCGGCCAATCTTTGCAACTGTCTTCTCCCCCTTGAATTTCAGAGCCTGGGGAACAGCGCCAATGGCTGCGTGCTGAAATATCTGACAATCGGGGCCAATCGTCGTGTACTGGTCTATGGTAACGTGAGCGCCAATGACCGTGCCAGAGTGTATTTGAACGTCGGGCCAGATAACAGCATAAGGCCCGATCTCAACATCAGAATCGATCTCGGCCTTAGGATCAACGATTGCAGTAGGATGTATCATGATTTGTCTTCCGTCATGGCCATGACCTCAGCCTCTGCAACCAAAGTTCCGTCCACAGTTGCCTTGCCGGACATTTTTGAAACCTGTCCGCGTCTTTTTGTCCAGATTATCTCAATGACCAGTTGGTCTCCCGGAGTCACAGGCTTTCTGAAACGGGCCTTATCAATGCCCATAAAATAGATCAGACCTTTCCAATTCTCGTTGGAGCGAGAAGCATAAACAAGGATACCTCCTACCTGCGCCATGGCTTCAACAATGAGCACCCCCGGCATAACAGGTGTTCCAGGGAAGTGGCCCTGGAAAAACGGCTCATTGATAGTCACATTCTTGAGGCCAACTATGCGTTCATTCGGTATCATCTCCAGGATTCGATCCACGAGGATAAAGGGATACCGATGCGGCAGCAGCTCCATGATCTTGCGAATGTCATATACCGTTTCCATGCCTCATACCTCTCAAATGAGTTTGCCTTTGGTTGGGCTGGCTCAAGCTGTTGACATGCTGTGTGCACAGAGTGGACTGACGTGCCTAAGTTTGAAGGATGAAGAGCTTGTTGACTTGCAATGTCTTTTACATCGAACTTCGGCTCGCTTTAGACACTTCAGGCAATTTACGTGCATTCCGTGACTAATCCTCAGAAACCTTCTCCAGCCGTTCGATACGTTTTTCCAGTTCTCTTATCTTCTTCTTCATGTCCGGAAGTTTGGGAATGATATTGGAAACCTTCAACCAGAGTCGGTGAGGCATTCCCGGAGTACCAGAAACAATCTGATCGTCGGGTACGGATTTGGCAACTCCTGCTTGGCCTCCGACAGTTACACGGTTACCAATGGTGACATGTTGCGCTACCCCCGCCTGGCCAGCAAGGATTGAACGGTCACCAATCGTTACACTCCCTGCAATTCCCACCTGTGCAACCAGGACAGTATCTTCACCAACCACAACATTGTGAGCAATGTGTACTAGATTATCTGTCTTCACACCTCGTTTGATCCACGTCTTCCCAAAAGTTGCCCGGTCAATTGTGTTGCAAGCGCCGATTTCTACGTCATCATCGATGCGAACGCTGCCGATCTGTGGAATCTTGTGATAGCGGCCCTCATCGGGTGCAAACCCAAAACCGTCACTACCTATCACAGAACCCGCGTGGATGATGACCCTGTCTCCAATCTCACAACGCTCCAAGATGCATACACTCGGATATAGTACGACATCATCGCCCACCGTCACACGATTATCAATCACCACCCCCGGACGGACCGTCACACGGTCACCCAAAGTAACGTCATCTCCAATGAACACACCTGGATAGATGGCAACATCAGCACCACATCTGAAATTCTTCCCGACATGGGAATCCTGGCTGACCCCAACCACCGGGCGGTGAACCGGATGGAATACGGTGGATACCTTGGCCAGGGCCAAAGTCGGGTTCTCAACAAGCACAAGGATCTTGTTGGATTCCACAATCTCACGCGGAACAATCACCGCACCTGCACGGGTCTCGTCAAGTCGCCTTTTGTAGCTTGCCGAGGCGGCAAATGTTATGTCATCCGGACCTGCATCATCAAACGGAGAAACACCTTTGATGACAAAATCGCCATCCCCTACAACCTCACCGCTGACCAGTTCCGCAATCTTGTGAACGGTTAACTCCATGACAAAAACCGCTATTTCTTTTTCTTGGACTTCGCGGAAGCGCCTTCCTTCTTGCTCCGCTTGGCATCCAAGGCATTGTATTTTTCTATGACCTTATCAGTTATATCAATGGCGTTGGGCGCGTAAAGTACACCCCCCACACGGCGATCAACAATCAATGAGTAGCCACCCGCTTTGCCTATTCCTTCAACTATCTCAAAAACGTCTTGTGTTATCTGCTTGGAGAGGTTGATGTTTAGTTCTCTCAGAACATCCCGATACCGTTTCTGCAGAGATTTAAAATCAGTAACCTTATCGCGCAGGTCTTTTTCCTTTGCACCACGCGCGTCATCACTCATGACTAATGCCTTTTGATCCAAGGTCTTTTTTAGCTCTTCGATCTCAGATCCCTTCTTCTTGAGCACCTCTTCCATCTTTTTCCCCTGGCTCTTGATCTCGACAGATGACCTTTTGCCAGGATTCGATTTTTCGATCACTTGCTGGAGATCGACGACTCCAATTTTTTGCACCTCAGCCCCGTAAACGAATCCGCTAAGGCCGAACAAACAAAGGGTTAAGGTCAAAAATGTGACACGCATCTTCATAAAGGACCTCCTTTATTGGTCATTGGTTACTGTCATTTGCCTCTTGTTGGTAGATAACGGATGCTTGATCCTGGATATTCGTTTCAGCTTACGCTGAACCCGAAATCCGCATGCCGACACAAAATGCAATCTCTCAAAGGCATAAGGTGAGAGACCTTTGCATAACTCCTCGGAACGCCCCTCATGAGCTTTTTGGGGCACCCATCCGGGCGAAGCGAACGGCCCACGTCAGTGGGCAAATCCTGAACTGTTTGAGGCCATTAGGCCGAGTGTAGCGCTACGCTTCACTGCGTGCCAGGATTTAGTGAGCAAGCCCGCAGATGGGTCAAAAAGTTCATGTAACTAAGTGAAAAGGGGTTATGCAAAGGTCTCACGGTGTAAACTTGCGCCAAATCCGAAATCGAAACTCACCGCCTACTGACCAGTGACAGACGACTAGAATGCCATCCCCATTGTGAACTCCCAACCACCTTCACCTTTCTCACCGTCACCTCTCGAATCAGTCTCCAAAATGTAGCCGTACTCCAGACGCATAGGTCCCATAGGAGAATACCATCGGACACCATAGCCGACGCTCTTCCGCAGGTCAGAGAGATCTATATTTTCTCCATTGTCATAGGCATTGCCTGTATCATAGAAAAGGACCCCCATCAGACCCGCTTTTCTTACAATCGGAATTATAAGCTCCACGTTAAACTGCACCATCTTGTTGCCGCCGATCTCATCGTCAGTGACAGGATCCCTTGGGCTGATGTCCCGCCAGTCATAACCCCGCACCGAGTCCATGCCGCCCAGGTAAAACCGCTGCCACGTGGGCACCCTCCCAACCGCATCATTATGTATGAATCCGGTGCGGCCATGCAGTAGCCCAACTGTATCCCAGAGAAGCGGGATATACCATCCAGAATCCCCAACATACTTTGTGTACCCAACGTCTCCCCCAAAAGGTGTTCCCGCATGCTTAACCGTGATGCTGTTGTCCGAGCCTTCAGTAGGATTGAAAATGCGGTCCCTTGAATCGCGGCGCAAAACACCGGTCAAGGTGTGGCCGACACTTTCTCCCTCCCACTCCCTGATCTCTAATGAAGCGTCGTAAGTGAGGTCCTCGATGTCTGACTTGTCATAGTTATAGGAAAGATGTACCCGCGTGTAATCAAAAACCGGATAGCTAAACCGAATGGTACCGCCGATGCTGTCCTTATCGTAGGTGTCATAGTCCTGAATCGAGTTGTAAACATCAAAACCTGCTGATAGAGGGATATCAAAGAGCCAGGGTTCAGTAAAGCTCAGGGTATACCTGGAGGCTGTTCCGCCCAGTTGGGCCCTCACATTTAAAACCTGGCCGCGTCCAAATAGGTTTTTTTGTGCAACCGAAAACACTCCAAACAGATCGTCCTGAGAGCTATATCCAGCACCAAAGCTAAAAGCGCCCGTCGGTTTTTCTGTCACATCAATCTTCAGGGTCATCTTATCGTCAGCAGTCCCCTTGGCGGTATTTGCCCTTATGTCTTCAAAAAAGTCTAGGCGGTAAAGATTTCGTACCCCTCGCTTCAGGCGTCTGCCGCTGAACAACTCCTGCTCATACACCTGCAGTTCTCTGCGAATGACCTTGTCACGTGTCTTGGTATTGCCATTTATCATAATCTTTTCAAAATATACTGGTGGTCCTTTGTCGATCAAATATGTGACGTTGGCTGTAAGTTTCTCTGTGTCCTGGTCAATCCGCGGTGAAATATACGCATAGGCATAACCTGCATCTGAGTAACTGTCCTGAAGGGCCAGAATGTCTTCTCGTATGAGTTCACGGTTGTAAACTTCTCCCCGGGCAATCTTCATTCTTTTTAGCATTTCGCTTTTGGGCTGAATCAAATCCCCGTCAATATCCACATTGCCAACCTCGAACCGGGAGCCTTCATCTATCTTGATGTTGATAAGAATCTCCTCCCCTTCATACGTCAGCTTCGGTTCAGCCACTTTTGCCTCAATGTAACCATGATTGTGATAGTATGCGGCAATCGTAGACACGTCCTGGCCCAAGACTTCATGATCCAGATCTCCTGAAGACGTAAACCATGAGAAGAAACCTTTCTCCTTCGTCTTTATCAAGTCCTTCAGTTTCTCACTGTCATAGGCCTTGTTTCCTTCAAAAGAAATGGCCTTGACGAATACCTTTTCACCCTCTTCGACAATAAAATCAACGTCAGCCCTATTCTCCGCCACGGGCTTTGTTTCATAGGTCACCTTGACATTATGATATCCGTCTCCTTTGTAAAGATTTTCGACCTGCCTCAGGTCGCCTTGCAGCCTGTTTATGTTCAAAATGGAACCTAACTTGGCACTGATGACATCTTTGATTTCTTCATCATCGAACTCTTTGTTACCCTTGACTCCAATGTTGCGAATCGTTGCGTTTTCAACAACTCGAAAAGTCACGACTTTGCCACTTGGGTTGTCGGAGGACTCTACCCGAACATCGGAAAAATATCCCATTTTGTAAATTGACTTCAGATCGTCCTGTAGATGCCTTTTAAGATAGATGTCTCCCTCTTTGGTCTCCATGACTCTCTTGATTGCTTCAGATTCTATCCGTTTGTTCCCTGTTACGATGATCTCTGCCACCTTTTCACGCCTAAATACCTTAATCCCAAGGTCCCTGGCCACTCTTTGAACAGAATCGAGCAGGATCTCAAGACCCTCCCCCTCCACATAAACAGGCTCTGGAGAAGCATCCCCATATGATGCCATGACCTTGACATCAAGACTAAAGCGTTTGCCAATCTTGGTAAGACTACCCCATATTACAAAATCGGCTCCCGCATTGAGCCCTAATGCCCTTAAACGGTTCAGGCCGCCCTCCTCAGTGCCGGTCAGGAGTCCTTCAACTGATTCGTCACTCTCTACTATCACGACTCCCTGTTCTTCAAGCTGCTCTGCAACAATATCCCGGAGCTGCCCCCTTAATTCGTCAAGCCTTTCGGGTGCATGAACTCCGAACGGAAGTACAAGCACACGAACCTCTTCCTGGGCTACTGCGCTGGTGCCACAAATCAACAACACGAATACACATGACAACAGTCTTTTCAACATATTCACCTCAATCTATTGACAATGCTTTGCCGTCCACTAGTGTTACCCTCCGAGACAACTTCTCAGCTAACTCCATATTGTGAGTGACTACCGCAGCTGTAATGCCGTCATCACGATTCAGTGAAATCAAAAGATCATGTATTGACTCACCTGTTCTAGCATCCAGATTACCGGTAGGTTCGTCCGCCAAAAGGACAGATGGTCTAAGTACCAGAGACCTGGCTACAGCCACTCTTTGCTGCTCTCCCCCTGACAGTTCCCCAACAAGATGTCTGAGGCGATTCCCCAAGCCCACCCGGCTTAAGATAGCTTCAGCCTGTTCACAAGCCTCTTTGGCATTCACGCCTTTGATTAAGGCAGGCATCATGGTGTTTTCCAAGGCATTGAATTCTGGGAGCAGATGGTGAAACTGAAACACAAAACCGATGGTCTGATTACGAAAAGAGGCAAGCTTAGGCTCGTTGTAGGTGAAAACATTTTCTCCCCGATAGAAGATCTCCCCATGATCCGGTCGCTCCAAAGTACCCAACACGTGGAGAAGAGTTGACTTTCCCACGCCTGACGCTCCCACAATAGCAACCATCTCACCCTCGTAAATGTCCAGATCCACACCTTGCAGCACATCCACACGATTACCATTAGTAATAAAGGATTTACGAACATTTGTGACCCGTATCAATGGCTGCTGATTATTCATACCTGATGGCCGCTGCAGGGTCCAATCTGGACGCCTGATACGAGGGATAGAGAGTGGCCAAAAAGCTGATGGCAATGGCGGACAGAGCTATCAATGCCACGTCGACCACCTGCACCCTAACTGGAAGTGTGGAAATGTAGTAAACATCGCTCGGAAGTTTTATGAATTCATACCGCTTTAACAGAAAACAGAGCACGCTCCCTCCCATTATTCCGAGGATGGTACCCGCTACTCCTATGACAAGACCATCTAACATGAAAATCTTCATGATGCTTTGACTAGTGGCACCCATAGATTTGAGAATGGCAATATCCTTGTTTTTCTCCATGACCATCATAATCAGGGTGCTGATGATGTTAAAAGCAGCCACTAGAATGATCAAAACCAGGATGATAAACATGACGGTCTTTTCCAGCTTAAGGGCTGAGAAAAAGTTCTTGTTCATTTGCATCCAGTCCTGTGTCCAGTAGCCAGTCCCCAGACGTTTGACAATAGATTTTGATATCTGATCAACACTGTAAATGTCGTCTACCTTAACTTCTATGCCATGAACCGATGGCCCAAGTCTGAGGATCTGCTGTGCCGATTCAATGGAAACATAGGCAAAGGATGTGTCATAATCGTACATGCCTGAATCAAAAAGGCCTACAACCTTAAACTTCTTCATGTGAGGTATGCGACCCCCAATGGGTGTCAGGCTACCACTAAAGGGGGATACAACGTAGACTTCGTCTCCACGATACGCAGCCAACAGATGGGACAGCTCCTTTCCCAGGATGATGCCAGGCGACGCATTCCCGCCCTCTGTTGAGCCGGCATGAGAATCAGGTATTCTTATTCTTGTCAAGGCCTGTAAGTCAGTCTCCTTCACACTCTTTTCAATGTCCACCACCTGTCCGGCACGAGAAGGATCAATCCCCCTCAAGATAGCCCCGGAGACACTTGAACCACGACGGAGCATAACTTGGCTGTAAATGAAAGGGGCCGACGCCTTTACCCCCTCTACATCCTCAATCCCTGTCATCACCTCTTCATGTCGGTCCAACTTCCCATCGCGGCTCATGACCCTGATATGAGCGTTTGCCCCCAATATCTTGGACTTGATGTCTTTCTCGAATCCGGTCATTACTGCCAGCACGACCATCATCGCCATTACCCCAAGCATAACCCCTGCAACGGAGATGAATGTGATGAGAGAGATAAAGGCCTGCTTGCGTCTCGCCCGAAGATATCGTAGACCGACAAAGAATTCAAACGACATGACCTGCTCTTTGTTCTTCGTTAATAGTCATGGTGAGCTAACGCACGTAAAATAAAAAGACCTAAGCTCATTCTCACTAAGAGTTTCTTCTCCGCTTAATGCGGATAAACGTCAAGCACTATAGGCAATAGATAGGGCCCATCCATGAATCAATTCTTTAATCATGGGCACGAGCGTGAGTTTCCAATTCAGAAATGAGGAATTTTTCGCAAGGTCAAGAAAATCAAGGGATTGCGCGGAGGC
>JBEQLC010000180.1:0-4119 GCA_040326175.1 Desulfobacteria bacterium
CCTGAAACTTTTGGCGGCTATCACTTTTTGATACAAGACTCGGACGAGATCAATGCTTTGGCTGCACCCGGTGGGCTCATCTTTATTACACGTGGGATGCTAAGATGTTGCCAGCATGAAGACGCCGTTGCTGCGGTACTAGCCCACGAAATCGGTCACGTTCAGGCAAAGCATGGGCTGCAGGCCGTTAAGAAATCACGCATAACATCTGCCTTGACTACCATAGGAATTGAGGGGACCAAGAGCTTTGGCGGAGAGGAACTGGCCGAACTCACAGAAACCTTTGAAAACTCCATTTCAGACATCACTGCCACATTAGTCAACAATGGTTACTCCAGGGGCTTTGAACGCGAGGCAGACAAAGCAGCGCTGACCATTCTAAAGCGTGTGGGATATGATCCCAACGGGCTTGTGGACATGCTTAGTGTAATGAGCAAGAAGCTAAAACCAGGAGGACTCGATTTTGCCAAAACACATCCTTCGCCAGCCAGTCGAATAGCCGATATCCAAAAGATTATCGGCGAAACCACAAAAGTAATAAAACCCGAACCAAGACAGGCAAGATTCATGGCCGGTTTAGGGAGTATTTAAAACGTGTCAAAGCGATCAATGTTTGGCAAGTCCATACAGGGTCTGATCGTTGGGATAACAGCGGCTACCTTGGCCCTGTCACTGCTGGGCTTGGGCTTACTTGACACCTGGGAAGCAAAGACCTGGGATTGGCGGGCTTCGGTCATGGCAAAGCCTGGCAAGGCTACGGACGATATACGACTTGTGATGCTAGATCAAAACAGCCTGGACTGGGCAGAGAAAGAAATGGGTTTAACCTGGCCCTGGCCCAGGGAAATTTATGGGGCCATTGTCAACTATTGCCGGAGAAGCGGAGCCAAGGCCCTGGCTTTTGATGTGCTTTTTACTGAATCTTCCAGCTACGGTGTTGACGATGACACAGCTTTTGGCAATGCTGCTTTAGAATTCGGCCGTCTGGCAGGAGCTGTTTTTTTGGGGAAACACAGCGGGAGCTTAACCCGCTGGCCGTCACAAATACCTTCGCCGGATTTCAAAGTCAACGGGCTGAAGAACTGGCTGAACCATACTAATTCAGATGATATAATATTCCCCAGGGCTACAATGGCTATCAATGAACTGGCACTGAATTCATCTGTACTCAGTAACGTTCAGCTTAATCCGGACCCTGACGGAGTCTACCGAAGGACTAAACTGTTTGGCATTTTTGATGACCAGTTCTTACCTTCATTGGGTCTGGGGGCTTATCTGGCAGCAAACCCCAAAGTCCAAATTCAGATAGAGCCCGGCAAACTCACAATCGGCGGAAAGACTGTTCACATAGATCGTCAGGGCAACGTTATTTTGCGCTACCGTGGCCCATCTGGCACACACAAGGCATACAGCGCAGCCGCGGTGCTTCAATCCGAAATCCGCAGCATGTCGGGTGAAGATCCCACCATCAGTGATAAACAGGCTTTCAAGGACAAATATGTACTCTTCGGATTTTCAGCTCCTGGTCTTTATGACCTTCGGTCAGCCCCGGTCGGTGGAGTATATACTGGAGTGGAAATCCAGGCCACCATGCTCGACAATTTTCTTTCTGGAGATTTCATATGCCAAGTCCCATTGTTTTTGACTGCAGTTTTGGTCACAGTTTTGGCACTGGCTTGTGCAGCATCGGTCTGCTTTTTCAGAAGTGCAGTGGGAAGCGTGGCAGTTAGTGCAGTGTTCATTGTCGCACCAGCTTTTTTTGTCCTGGGATCATATGCAAAAGGTTTCTGGCTACCAATGGTGGTTCAGGAGGCTGCTGTAGGTTTTTCAATTGTCACAGCACTTGTAGTCAACTACGCTACAGAGGGACGTCAAAAGCGTTTTATCAAGAGTGCCTTCAAGCAGTACCTCAGCCCGAGTGTTATCGAACAACTCATCCAGTACCCGGAACGTCTGAAATTAGGTGGTGAACGGAGAATCCTGTCAATTTTCTTTTCGGATCTCGAAGGTTTTACTTCCATTTCCGAGGGTCTGGCTCCCGAGGAACTAACAGCGCTTCTAAACGATTATCTGTCAGCCATGACCGACATAGTGCAAGAAGAAGGCGGAACCGTAGATAAGTATGAAGGCGATGCTATTATAGCCTTTTGGAACGCACCCCTGGAAGTGTCTGAACACGCTACTAGGGCTGTCCGTGCCGCACTTCGCTGCCAGGCTAATCTAGCAAAGTTGCGGATAGGATTTAAGAAGCGAATCGGAAAGGACATGTTCATGCGAATCGGCATCAACACCGGCCCTGCAGTAGTCGGCAACCTGGGCTCACATACAAGGTTCGATTATACCATGCTCGGCGACGCCGTAAATCTTGCAGCACGTCTGGAGGGAGTAAACAAGCAGTTCGGCACATACACAATGATATCACAATCGACACGGGACTTGCTCCAAGACGGCTTTGCTGTGAGGGAGCTTGCACGGGTTGCAGTTGTAGGCCGAAAGGAACCGGTTACCGTCTACGAACCCATGTCTGCTGCAGAATACGAGGCTCGAAAGGATGTTTTAAACACGTTTGCCAAAGGTTTGGAGCTTTTTTACAAAGGCGATTTTCCCACGGCAAAGGAAACATTCTCCAACATCCAGAACCTGGACCCGGCTGCAGCCGCTTATGCCGATAAGTGTCAGATGATGGTAGAAAACCAGCCACAGAACTGGCAAGGAGTCTGGGTCATGACGAGCAAATAAAACCCCGGTATGCTCCCGTGTAAAAATGTGGACGCTGGTAATTAAGTAAATAAGGCAGCAAGGAAAGCTTCATGAGATGAGGTTGACTAGTTGCAAGATGAAGTGAATCGGTTGCATGAGAATTAAAGCAGTCGGGAAGTTATGATATGCGTCTGAAACCGTGTTTTTTGTGATATTCGAGATTATGGGAAGATTATGGGAAGTTATCTCTAGTTCTGGGTCCT
The DNA here is from genome assembly GCA_040326175.1 of Desulfobacteria bacterium. Lineage (GTDB taxonomy): Bacteria > Desulfobacterota > Desulfobacteria > Desulfobacterales. The sequence goes on from JBEQLC010000180.1 coordinate 2,964, forward strand.
GAGAATCATCCCCAACATATTGTGTTTATAAGCGTCTAATACTTTCGTGCCCATTAGGACCCAAGAACACCAAAAAATCATACTTGTTCTGTTTATGAGGGACCTCTTATCACGTCGTCTCTAAATGTGTAAGTGAGTACCTTACGGATTGTCATTGCAATAGGTTCCCTCTCCCGTTAGAGCGATACTACAAGGAGCTTCAGTGAAGTGATTGCCCTTTAGAAAGGAGGTATCAAAGAAATGATTAAACAAAAAATCTCCCTTGTCATGTTTCTCCTGATATGCCTAACAGCTTTGGCAGCCTTTGCAGCCGGGCAAAAAATGATGAGCGTTCAGGTGAACAAAGGGGTAGTCCGTGTAACGCCCTCTTTTTTGGGCGGTATAGTTACCCAGCTTTCTTATGGAGACAGGGTCTATGTTCTTGAAGAAAAAGAGTCGTGGACAAGAGTCGGTTTATCCTGGAATGCTGTTAAGGGATGGATTCACTCCTCTGCCCTTACACCTAAGAAAATAGTCCTGAAAGCCGGAACTGAGGATGTGGAGGTTGCAGCCTCAAGCGAAGAGATTGCCTTGGCTGGCAAGGGATTCAACCAACAAGTTGAATCGGAATTCGGGGCCAAAAATTCGAATCTTGATTTTACCTGGATCGATAAAATGGAAAAGTTTGTAGTTTCCCAGAGACAGATGAAACAGTTTCTAAGAGAAGGAGAGTTGTCCTATGAAGGAGGTTCCTGATGACGATCTTAAACAGACCACAGTTATTAAGTTTTGCTGGCAAATCTGCGGTTATTGGTCTGGGGATTATGGTCCTCTTTGTCGTTTTTGTTTCCGGCTGTGAGACAACACAAGCAATAATCGACATGGGTGTGTCATACGATTTAATTACCGAAGCCCAAGGAGAATCAATCTCAAAGAGCACGAAGGCAGTTGCTCGGAGCTTCGAAGATTTCACACCAGAACAGGAATATTACATGGGCCGCAGTGTTGGTGCTATCATTCTTAATAAATACAACCCATACAATAATAAGAAGGCAAACGATTATTTGAACCTTCTTGGCCAGACCCTATCCAAAGCTTCGGATATGCCTGAAACTTTTGGCGGCTATCACTTTTTGATACAAGACTCGGACGAGATCAATGCTTTGGCTGCACCCGG
>JBEQLC010000181.1:0-4114 GCA_040326175.1 Desulfobacteria bacterium
CTTACGCTGGTAGTGTATTGCGTTGGCTGACGGCTATAACCGTAGGCGGTGCCGTAATCTCTATAATACCCTCCGTGATAGTCACCGGGTCCCCCATACTCGCGCGTCGACGGGCTACGTATCTCTTCCTCTGTCAAACTAACCAAACGCGTCACGAGCACGGCATCAATATCTAGTTTTTCAATTGCAGCTAGTATGGCCGCTTTTTCTATCTTTTGATCTGACGGCATAACTGACGAACTCGCAACAGCCTGTATTCCTGCCGCCTTAAGCTTCTCCACGAACTTGTTCTCAAAAGAGCGCCTCGTCTTCTCTTCCTTTGCCACCCCAATGACGAACAAATCGGAGAACGGCGCCCCCCGATACCCATCGTCTTTCCAGGTTTCCGTTATCTTTGTGGGCGTGCAAGAGAAGAAAATAAGGCTGGCGAATAGAGCAAAAACTGCACATTTCAATAAGCTTTTCATCAATGAACCTCCCTCTCCATTCAACATCCGCTTATCACACTAGAGGTTTGGAAGCAAGGCGAGAATCCATTCATCAGGTAGGATTTTTCAAGGCTAACCTCATGATGTGTGGCTTAACGATCAATCAGACCAATGAGTTCGGTGGCCAGATCCTGATCCAGGGTTTCAAGAATTCTATGTTCCTTCCGTGCTGACGATCTATCACCAAGCATCAAATAATTCAACCCCAAAGCATAGTGTGCCTGGGCATATCCGGGCTTGATTCGGATCGCCTTTCTACAAACTTCCACCGCATCGCTGTTTCGACCAAGCATGGTATAGGCTATGCCAAGTCCCAAATAGGCTGCGGCATAATCGGGGCTTAATTCGACTGCTTTCTGAAAAGACGTGAGGGCGTTCTCCCACGTTTCGAGCTGGGAATATACAATGCCCAAACCAAAATAGGCCAGTTCATAATCAGGCTTGATTATAGTGGCCCTTTTGAAAGCCTCTATGGCTTTGTGCCAACGCCCAAGATCGTGATATTGCAATCCCCGAGAGAAATAGGTTGCGGCAGAGTCAGATCGGGAAGGAACTCGCTGGTCGTCAGGCCTGATCTCATCGCGAACCTGATGTTTTTTGGCAGGGGGTGTTACAAGCGCTGAAAACGAGGGAATAGTCGAGTACTGCCAGGAAAAAATAGCCAATGAAAATAGTAAAACAGCTTTAGCACCAACGAAATGCGAAGTTATATGCTTCCTGCGTTCCATGAGACCGTCTTGGATTGAGAATGATGGGATTACACCTTTCGGTTAGACAAGAACCATACCAGCTTGAGAATTTGCAGAAATTTACTGTAATTTCTGCTAGTTAGCTGTAATTATAACGTGAGCTAATCGAAGAATCGTGGCAAGGAAGTTCATAGATTTGGTAAAAAAAATCCACTAATTGGCACTCAGAATCCTAATGTTGCATACCCACGCCGAGGGAAAACGCGTCAGAGTGCGTCAAATGTGGGCGCGCACAGGCTGGGACAGGATGAACAGTACTTGACCGTACGTGAGATCCTGTCCGAGGCGAGCACGCTCGCAGATGGCGCACTATCACGCGAGCGCAGCGATTTTTACCGGTTTGGATATGCAATATTAGGGTTAGGAAGAAAGAACAGAGGAATCCAAGAGAGAACGTTTGCAGTAGAGAATCCTGCAACGGTGTAAGAGTGGGAGTCTGTGGCCAATATGGAGCAGCCAGGATCCGAATTTCATACCTTAGCAGAAGATGGTCTCCTGCTTCGGGGTCAAGACATAGAATAAATGTAAAAGTCCAATTGCTGACACACGTTTATGTGGCTATGTCAAGGGGCTTTTAAGGTGCTCATCACTATGGACTTCGTGGTCTTCCCTTCTCTCCTTATCACCCGTATGATCTTATGCGTCTCTTCTTGTTCAACCGCTTTATAGCTTTCTCGTGTTTCAGCCTGCTTCTCTCACCTTTACTCAAATAATAACGATGTCTTTTTATTGAAGGCCCAACATTCCTTTGAAAGTCCCTTTTGAGTCGCTTGAGCCTTTTTTCAAAACTATGCAAGTTGTGCCACCTTTCTTTGATTTGAATCCGGGCAAAGGATCTGTTGCCACTAAATCTTTGTGACGTTCTGGGCTGCGGGACCTTTCGTGCCCTCTCCCACCTCAAAACTTACCCGGTCACCTTCATTGAGAGTTTTAAACCCGGCCATGTTGATGGACGAATGGTGAACAAATATGTCCCCGCCGTCATCCTGCTCGATAAAGCCATAACCTTTCCGTTCACTAAACCACTTCACAGTTCCTTCAGCCATGTTTCTGACCTCCTTGGATAAAGTGTTAAGATGCTCCCTATTCTAAAGCCGCCGCAATTAGAAGGGAGATGTTCCTTCGAAACGAAGCGGATTAAGGGATCTACAAAATTTCGAGTAGCTCAATCCTAAAAGCGAAATCCCCGCCCTTGAGAAGATATACCAACCATTTGGTCCTTTTCCAGGGGAGGGGCCTACTCCGGTGCAGCAACAGACCTTAACTTTCAACGCAGGGTATCAACAACTAGCCCAACAATCAACACTAAATCGCATCTTTTCCAAAAATCACAAGAGTCTTCGAGGTTGACCGGAGTGCATCATTTTTTTGCCTAAGCGTATCACCTCTCTCACCAGAATTTCAAAGTCTTCCCGTTTGCTCCGATGGTTGGTAATCGCCACGCGCAGGGCATACTTACCGTCAATTACAGTATATGACGGTGCAGCCACCCCGCTTTCTTGCAAGGCAATGAGAAGTTCTTTGTTAAGATCGTTCAAAGACTCGTCGTCAAGGTTATCGGCCACAAATCTGAAACACACTATATTGAGGGGCACAGGAGCCAATAGCTGAAGTTCACTCATATCTTCAACTTGGCTGGCTAGGTATCGAGCCTGGTCAACATTCTGTTGGATCAATCTTCCATATTTTTGGGCGCCATGCTCTTTCATGGACATCCAGACCTTCAGGGCCCGGAAGCCACGTGATAATTGGACACCATAGTCGCTGAACCAGATTGAACCACCTGCCAGACCGCGATCTGAATGAGTCAAGTAGTCGGGTGTAAGCGAAAAAGTGCTCCGGTGATCGTCTTCTTGCCGAACCAGAGCGCAGCCCACCTCGTACGGCATGTACATCCACTTATGAAGATCAAAGGCAAGTGAGTCAGCCCGCTCCATGCCCACCAATAGGGGGCGCAGTTCTGAAGACAAGACAGCGAGTGCGCCAAAGGCACCGTCAACGTGAAACCATAATCCTTCTCGCTGGCAAATGTCAGCAAGTCTATCCAGGTCGTCTATGGCACCGGTATTCACAGTCCCGGCGTTGCCGATGATGCAAATTGGTTGATATCCCTCCTGGCGATCTTCGAGGATGGCAGTTTCCAGTCCGGATATGTCGATCTTAAAATCTGAATTGACTGGTATTTGTCGAAAAGCGTTACTGCCCAGTCCCAGGAGTTCTATAGCTTTCTGTACAGAACTGTGAGTCTCTTGTGAGCCATAAAGGGTCATTTTGCGTGGCGCAGCATGTACACCATGGGTTCTCAGGTCAAATTCAGCTTTGCTATTTCGTGCCACGGTCAAACCAACCAGGTTGGCCATGGAGCCACCACTGACCAACAAGCCACTGGCCTCGGCAGGATAGCCAAGCATCTCTTTACACCAATCAAGTACTTGCGCCTCGACGTAATTGGCGACGTGGTCGGCACCACCTACGTTGGGATTCATTCCAGCTGCAAGCATTTCAGCTAACATACCAAGAGGTGTTCCGGTGCCGATAACCCAGCCCCAGAACCTCGGATGAATATTTCCCATTGGATGAGGGAGCACATATTCTAAAAAATCCTGATAGGCTTGTTCAGTCCCTTGTGGCTCTACTGGGAGGGGTTGCTTAAAATATGCTTTAATTTTCTCCGGAATCGGCTGCCACACGGGACGCGAGCGAACGGTTTCCAGATACGTCATTATGTCATCGATCATGCGATGACCTAAACTGCGCATCAGTTGCCAATCAGCGGGATCAAGCGATTCTTCCTCAGGTACATTCTCAAGGTTCATAGTAGTTCTGCCCCCCATGTTAGCCCGGATATTTCATGAATTACCTGCTGCGACCCCGGGC
>JBEQLC010000182.1:0-4112 GCA_040326175.1 Desulfobacteria bacterium
CTCATCATTCTTGGGGTGGTGATGATGACCGACGATGTCGCAAACCTCATCCGTGATCTCGGGATTTGCACCCAGTTTGCTCAGAATCTCCCTGGCAATGGGAGGGCCTTCTTCTTCGTGATGTTCAGCTGCCGCGCTGTTGTATTTTCGTTCACCCTCGTGGATGCCAACATCATGAAGGTAGGCTGCACAGAGGACCACGGCTGGGTTACCTTGCTCCACTTTCACAATCTGTTCCGCATAACGAGCCACATTTGCTGCATGGCCAATCCGTTTGAAATCTTGACCAAAATAGAGCTTCATCTCAACGGCTACCCGGTCTTTCAAAAGATCATCTCTCTGGGCAAGCAGCTCCGGTGGTAGATCCCCCAGACACTGCTCAGCATACGGGCAGTATGAAGCACAGCCAAAATCCATCTCAGGGTTCACAAATCGATGGCCGCATTTCTTGCAAAGGCGCGTGGTGTCATCCTTAAAGAACTCCACTTCGTGTCCGCATTTGGGGCACTGGACCTCAAAGATGGCCCCTGGTTTCCAGTAACGGCTGTCTTGTCCCGGGCATTTCATGATGTGTTCTCCAGAATTCGTTTCACGGGCTGTTTTGTAACCTCTCCCTCACCAAGACCTTTGTATGCCTCCTTCGAACGCCATTCATGAGCTTTTTGGGGTGCCCATCCGGGTGAAGCGAACGTGCCACGTCAGTGGCAAATCACAAGCTGTTTGAGGCCTTTAGGCCGAGTTCTTGCGATTTAGTGAGCAAGCCCTTGGATGGGCCAAAAAGCTCATGTTGCTACGTGAGAAGGAGCAGTGCAAAGGTCTACCCTAATATCGCCTTCAGGTCCTCCTCCGGCGTGCTGATCGGCATGATGTTGAAATTACTCACCAGAACATCCAATACGTCTGGAGTGATGAAGGCAGGCAGACTTGGCCCCAGCCGAATATCCTTAATCCCAAGGTGCAGAAGAGTTAAGAGTATAGCCACAGCCTTCTGCTCATACCACGAAAGGATCATCGAGAGGGGCAGATCATTCACGCCGCAGTCAAAGGCTTTGCTCAGCGCCAGCGCTATCTGGATCGCTGAGTATGCATCGTTGCACTGGCCGATGTCCAGAAGCCTCGGGATGCCACCGATATCACCCAAATCCTTGTCAAAGAAGCGGAACTTTCCACAAGCCAGAGTCAGAACAACACAGTCCTTGGGGACCGTTTCCACGAATTCCGTATAGTAGTTACGTCCCGGTTTTGCGCCGTCACATCCGGCCACCAGGAAGAAATGCCGCAGGGCCCCGCTCTTGACCGCCTCGATCACCTTGTCAGCTACGTTGATCACCGCGTTTCTACCAAAACCGCACATTACCTGACGGCCATTGGTATCCTCAGTAAATCCGGGCATTTCCATGGCCTTTTCGACAACGGGTGCAAAGTTTTTGTCCGTAATGTGGGGAACACCTGGCCATCCCACAAGGCCTGTTGTAAATATGTTATCCTTGTATGATCCCTGTGGCTTCTGGATGCAGTTTGTGGTCATCAGAATAGCGCCCGGAAATTTGCCAAACTCCCGTATTTGATTCTGCCAGGCCGTTCCGTAGTGGCCGTAAAAATGGGGATACTTCTTCAGTGCCGGATATCCATGGGTCGGCAACATTTCACCGTGTGTATATACATTAATACCCTTCCCCTCGCTCTGCTTCAGGATTTCCTCCATATCCTTCAGATCGTGTCCCGACACCAGGATGGCCTTGCCCTTCTTGGCACCCAGGGACACTTGGGTAGGAACAGGGTGGCCGTATGTTCCTGTATTTGCCGCATCGAGGAGTTCCATTGCCCTGAGATTGATCTCTCCGCATTTCAGAACCAACCCGACCCAGTCGTCAAGTGTTAAGTCCTTATTGAGCGTGGCAGCCAGGCCTTCATGGACAAAGGCATAAACCTTGTCATCCTCTTGCCCCAATATCCGGGCGTGGTCAGCGTACGCACACACTCCCTTTATGCCGAACAGCAGCACGTGTTGGAGAGAGAGGATATTCGGGTCAATGGTCAGGTCGGATTTTAGCCCCACTGTTTCGCCCTGTTTAACTAACCCTTCCAAGCTCGCCTCGGGGCTAAAGGTGGCAGGGCCATCAGGAAAATCGATATTGCCGCCTGCTGCCTTAACCTTCTCCCTCAGGTTCTCCCTGAACTCCACACAGCGGCTGATAAGTCGCACGAACCTCTCTGGATCAAAATCTACATTGGTTAGTGTTGAAAAGGCGGCTTCACACGTGAATACATTGACCTCATGATCAATGATACCTGCCTTCCGTGCCTCAACGGCATAGAGAGACAAACCCTTCAATGCATAAATCAAAAGGTCCTGCAATTGGGCAACTTCGGGTTGTTTGCCGCACACACCAATCTTCGTGCACCCTTGTCCCTTGGCTGTCTGTTCACACTGATAACAAAACATGGCAGTTCTCCTTTCTTGCGACTAAATTTTTGTGTTGGCGAGATTTCACGAATATCGCAGTTTCGGGTGCCATAATATAGTAAGTTTGCCAACCGTGCATTGACTTAAGTCAAGATCGGCTCATTTAGTACGGTGTTTCTAAGGAAGTGTGGCGCCTTTCCCCGAACCGCCATAGGACTGAGAGAGAGACAGTTCCGCCTTAATAGCATCCTCGTTCGGAACCGTCTGATCCCAAACTCTCTTTATGTGGCCGTTGTGCAGGAGGATGATGCGAGGCATGTCACCGTCGGCAAGCAAACGCCAGAAGAGATCGTCGCTGATGTGTCCGATTGGAAAAATGGGTTGAAACTCCTCTACGAACTCTATGCAATCTGCCTCTTCGCTCGTGCAAAGGGCAATAAGCGGAGGTAAATCGGGCGCGTCGCACAATATGTTGAGGTCCGGGATAGCTTCCTGGCAATGGAAGCATGCCGTGCCCATAAGCACTATGAGATATTCCCCTTTGTTTAAATCCAGATTCCCCAAACCGTGGACCTGAATGGGACCGATTCCGGGAATCTCAGACGGCAATTTTTCAATCTTTGTCGTGGGGACGCCAAAGACCGCAGGCAGGCCCAACCCGATTAGACACGCAATTATAACAGCCCATGCCTTGGTTCGTGTCTGCTGCGCTTGCACATGTCTGCAACCTGCCCAGGCAATGGCCGTTGCAGCAAGTAGAACCAAGTCCCCAACCAATGCCTGCCCGGGTGTCTGTTTGAGCCACGCTCCATAGCACCCACAATCTTCCGTAACACCGGTCAGCCAGGCCCAGCCGGTCGCTCCCGCAAAGATCAGCAGTAGGGCGGCTGTCAAGGAAAGCATCGGTCTCGGGCGATAGAAAACCAGCAGCGCCACACCGAGCGCGCATTCCAAGGCAATCAAACCCCAGGCACTCAGTATGAGGAGAAGGCGCTCAGATACGATGCCGTAGTCCATGATCTGTCGGATGAAAAGCTCCATATCCATGGCTTTCACCAGACCGGCCGCCAACAGAACAAGGCCCAGAGCACCCGACAGCAGGCGAGGCGTCCACAAGCGCCAGGCAGGCGTTTTGAAGGCTCCGTGAGAAGATGTGACGTCTTTTTCACTCATGCGCTTTTTCCTGTGCCTTCTTCATCTGCCGGAGGCGAGCTTCTATTTCCTGGGTGATATCGATCATCTTGGCTGTTCCACCGGTGGAATAAAGGACCGTCTTAACTTCGGTGATCTCTCGTAAAGCCTTTATGACCGCGTCTATTTTTTTTGCCTGATCCTCAATGACCTTCAAGTCTGGGAGGATATCCGATGTGCTCCCCTTTTTTTGGCACTGACGTGCTTTGCCTCCGATGACCGTGTTGGCATTTAGTAGATAATGGGATAGGGTGACCATCAGCTGGTTTAGCGTTTCCAGGACAACTTTGCTTTTCTCGTGCTCATGTTGCGCGTAAATGAGTTTCCTTTGTTTGTCGACAATACTGCCAACAAGAAGTCCCATGCATCCACCAAAGAGGACGAAGGAAATCGCCATCGGTAACATTGCTGGCTTAAATGCCATAGCTGCTTCAGCCCTCAAAGCGTTCAAGCCAATATGCCCGCCCTGTTCATGAATATGCAATAAGCCATACACAAGCATCGTATAAGGATG
>JBEQLC010000183.1:0-4098 GCA_040326175.1 Desulfobacteria bacterium
GTTAAAAAAGGTTCCCTCATTTCAGGCGATGATAATGCTCGCGTTGGGTTGTTAGGAAAACCTCTGTCACCAACAGATTGGTGCCCGGTCAAATAATCATGAAGGGCTACCCTCAACTTATTTGAAATCAGGTAAGGCACTTTGAAGATACCAGACCTTTTGTTTTTCGTCATATTCCCACAGTTGTTTGTCAATAAGGGTCTTCACAATCAGATAATCTGTATTGTAGTACTTGATCTCCACGGTCTGATGGGCCTGTAGGTTGTCTTCGGACGTATTTATTTCTATGGGTTTATAAGAGGTCACCTTTATCTTTTCGAGCTTTTTCAAGTTCGGGCTCTGCCGGTCTGTTTCCTCCGTTTTTATGAAACTGCTTGCCACTTGATATTCTCCCCAGCGCATAGCTTTTCCGTATGCTTTCGATGTGCTTTCAAGCGAGCTCAGTCGGGACAATCCCTGAAAAGTAGTGCATCCGAAAAGCAGCAGGACACAGAGACTCAGAACGTATTTTGCCATCGCCGACCTCCTAACCCAGGGTATCAGTATTCTTTTGGCAGGGTGTTGAGTTTTGCCAGAGTCAAGATGGGTCCTTCCTTACATACATAATCGGCACCTACATTGCATCTTCCGCACATGCCAATGCCGCATTTCATGCGGTTCTCAAGGGACATGATAATGTCTTCAGGAAGAAATCCTACCTTTTCGAGTATGGGCTGAGTAAACTTGATCATGATAGGAGGACCGCAGATGATTGCCACACTGTTCTCAGCGCTGGTAATCTTCTGCTCGGTAATCCCCGGAACAAAACCGATGTGGTATTGGCAGAAGGGGTCGTCGCTGCAGTCCACAGTGATATGCAACTGAATGTCACTGCGCAACAACCAGGCTGCAAGCTCACTCTTGTAAAGGAGCATCCCTTCGTCTCTAGCTCCGTAAACCACGGAGATCTCCTCAAAACGGTCTCGGTTCTCAGGTGCCAGCATGTAAACAAGAGTTGACCGCAAGGTCGTAAAGGCAAAACCACCGCCGATCAGGACCACATTCTTTCCTTCCATCTCATCAAGCGGATAGTAGTTTCCCAACGGTCCCCGCACCCCCATGACGTCGCCTTCTTGCATGTTGTGCAATTGGGAGGTTACCAGACCTGCTTTATTCACCGTGAAAAGCAGATATCCGGATTCGGTGGGGGACGAGGCAATACCTATAGGACACTCGCCGGTTCCTGCAACCGAAAGCTCGGCAAATTGCCCGGGGCGATACGAAAACCTCTCCTCATCTTCAGGATTCAAGAAGACTACCCTGAAGCTTTTTATATTCCGGTCTTCCGTTTCGATTGTGATTTCTTCGATACGTACCGGATATGGAAGATAGGGATTGTCCACGCAAGTTCCTTTAAGGACTTTAGCTCACTTCTGTTCTGTATTCATTCATCAGTCGGCAAACCTGACGGATATCAATGTTGACCGGACAATGCTGGACACAACGACCGCACCCCACACAGGCGACACCCATCTTGTATGTGTCCACATAGTATTTCAGCTTGTGCATGAAACGCTGGCGCACCCTCTGGATCTTCTGCCCCCTGGGATTATGTCCGGACGCGTGCAGTGTGAACAGCGGAAACATGCATGAATCCCAGTTGCGCATCCGGCACCCAACACGGCCATGGGTCTCATCCTGGATATCAAAACACCAGCAGGTAGGACAAAGATAGGTGCAGATCCCGCAGTTTATGCACGCAAATTGCACGTCTTCCCAGAAGTCGGCTCCATGCAGTGCAAGTGTGTCTATCTCCGCGAGCCTGGATGTGTCGACTTTCGAAACGATCTTCCCTCCTGCTTCCTGCTCGATGGCGGTGGCCTTTTGAACCAGCTCTTCCTCAGCCGGTTCAAAGGTATTGGCATCCTTTATGAGCTTCTCCCCTTTTGCGGTGAGAACCCTGGCCAAGAAGGCATCGTTTATCTCTGTCAGGAGCACGTCGAGACCTGCGTCGTCAAAGGGCCCTCCTCCCACAGTGGTGCAAAAACACGTCGAACAGGGTGAGGTGCATCCCAGGCCAACCAGTGTAGTGGTCTCCCGGGCCTTTACCCACCACGGGTCGCGGAACTCAGGTGTGTCAAAGTTTGCATCCACCAGCTCAAGTGCCTTGGCGTCACAGGGCCGGATCCCGATGACAGCCCTGGGCGAATAGTCCTTTGACGCCTCTTTGAGGATGTGTGCGTCATCCCCGGCGCAGTCCAGCCCATACTCAAACATCCTCTCCGACTGAGGGAGGAACAAAGACTTGGGGGAAAGACGGCTGTTTTGGAAAGAAAGATCTATGTCAGAGACACCCTCTATAGGTACGAAATCGACTATATCATCCTTGCGCACCGGGCCATAGAGCCGATAGGAATCCTTCAGCCTATTCAAGAAATCAGAGAAGTCCTTCTTTTCTATCTTCAGCATGTGCATTTTAGCTATATGGGCTCACTGAGTCTCTGCGACAAAAACATAATCTCTGCGATCTCTGCGTCTCTGCGGTGAAAAAATCATTCAATAAAATCCCCCGGGTCATCCGGCTGATACACATCCAGGGGGGGCCTGGTCTCCTCGGTCATACCCGCCTCATAGTCGTAAAGCTCGAGCACATCCTTTTCGAGCTTCTTGGTAAACTGGCGCACCTTGATATCCATGGGGCAGGCGCGCTCGCATGCCCCGCAATCCGTACAGCGACCAGCGCAGTGAAAGGCCCTGAGCAAGTGAAATGTAAGGGTATCAGTCGGATCAATGCTCTTACCCAGCCACTGGGGCCGCGATTCATCCACAAAGCAGGTGGGGCAATAGCAAAGGGGGCATGCATCGCGGCATGCATAGCAGCGGATGCACGTAGCTACCAGATCCTGAAAGTGCCTGGAGCGCTCATCAGCGCTCATGGCCTCGAGCTTTCGCTCGTCAGCATACCGGTCGATCCCCTCCTGTTCGGGAACGGGCTCTCCCATGAGTTCGTCATAGATCACGGGGTTGCGGTGGATGCAAATTGCGCAGTTGTCCTGGAGCAGATCCGCCTTGTTGAGAGACGTCTCAAAGCCCTCACCCTTTACGACGATCTTGTCTCCATCTTCCGTGACTTCCAGCGGTTCTCGTTCCTTTAAGGCCAGCCTGACCTTACGAGGATCCACCATCCCTTTGCACGGAACTCCCATGATAAAGAGTTGATCGCGCTTGATCTGGTTCTCCAGGGTGTGAACCACGATATTTCGCGCATCGCACCCTTTGGCGACAACCGCGATGCGATCCTTACGCTTCGACAGATAATTGGCCAGATTCACCCCGCAAAAGCTGTCCCAGTGGAGCACGTCCACATCCTCTGGTCTGGTGACGAGCACGGGCTGGCACATCATAGGCACCGTGCCCTGCTTGAATCCGAGCACGGCATCCACTATGTCCTCTCTAAGCAACCGTTTTGCGGTCTCGCGGATTCTTTTTGTGTTAGCTATCATTCGTTATATGCCTGCAATAACGCTGAGGCACCGGGCAAGAGGTGGGGGGCAAGGGTAAGTTTCCCCTCAACCTGTAAGCCTTTTACTTCAAACCTTGTGCCCTACGTCCTACGCTTTTCCCCGCCCTGGTTTTCATGAGGTGTGTGGGCGAGCCCAAAGCCTTAACATCAGCGGCAACCTTGTTGGCCACATCCACAAACTTGCCTGCCTCTGACGAAGAGACCCAGGAGAACTGAAGCCGTCCCGGTTCAATACCGGTATGTTCAAGGAAGCTTTTTAGCAGGGCAAATTTTCTCCGGGCATAGTAATTACCTTCCAGGTAATGACACTCTCCGGGGTGTCACCCGGAGACCCATACCCCGTCGGCCCCGTGACGAAAAGCATCCAGGATAAACTTCGGGCTCATCCGACCGGTACACGGTATCCGGATAACCCGGATATTGGACGGATACGCCAGCCTGCTTACCCCTGCCAGGTCAGCTGCACTGTAACTGCACCAGTTGCAGAGGAAGGCAATAATTTTTGGTTCAATTTCCTTCATAGCCTGCTCATAATGTGTTGGTTTACTTCTTTAGCTGCAGTCACCGTTCTTCTTTACTATTCACCACAGAGACAC
>JBEQLC010000184.1:0-4096 GCA_040326175.1 Desulfobacteria bacterium
GTCAGTTTTGCCCTGCTTGACAACATCACAATGTGTGGTAGAATAAAAATATGCTTTTTAGCTGTGTAAATGGGAAATCTCAGATTCATGAAAGGAGATTGGAAATGCCATTGAATGTCCTGCTGGTAGACGATGAAGAGGTGGTCTTGAAGGTAGGGCAGGAATTGTTGGAGGCCATGGGCTACCAGGTACTAACAGCCAAAGACGGGAAAGAGGCGATCACGGTTTATAAGAAGAATAGGGATAAGATAGACATCGTTGTTTTAGACATGGTCATGCCCAGAATGGGCGGCGGTAAAGCTTATGACCACATGAAGGAAATCAACCCGGACGTAAAGGTCCTCCTGTCAAGCGGTTTCAGCGTTGATGGTGAGGCCGGCGAGATCTTGGAACGAGGCTGTGACGGGTTTATTCAGAAGCCCTTCACTATGAAACAACTGTCTGCAAAAATAAGGGGTATTCTGGACTAGAAGACTGTTGCCCAGTAGTGCCAATGGGGGGGAACGCAGATTACGTCAGGCAAGGTCAGGGGGTAACTTTTTTGGCCGGCGTCTATTGAGTTGAGCTGTTAAAACGCAACAACACGCACATGGGTTCCCTTGTCCAGCCCTTCTGAGTTTATATCTATTCTGACAAGTCCGTCGGCCTTGACCATCGTGTGGATCAGACCGGATTTGCCCAGAATGGGCTCGGCATAGATCTGGTTCTCCCTATGCACTAGTTTCACGCGCACATAATCCTCTCGTCCCTGAACTGATGCTAGGTTCCGGCTCAGAACGGCAGAGACCTCGCGTTCTGCGAGTAGCCGATCTTCGGAAAGCCCTCCTATCTTTCTAAGCATAGGTCGAACCATAACATGGAAAACAACCATGGCCGATGTGACCTGCCCGGGAAGCCCCCAGATGGACTTCTGCTTACTCGCGGCCAAAATGGTGGGCTTTCCGGGGCTGATCGAAACACCATGGACCAAGATCTCGGCATCAGGAAGCGTTTCAATCACTTCAAGGGTAAAATCGCGGGAGCCAACCGAACTACCGCCTGAGATCAGGACCATGTCCGCCTGGTCAAGGGCATTCTTGCAGAGGCCGTGCAACTCATCAAAGTTATCCCTGGCAATCCCGAGATAGAGTGGAATCCCGCCTGACAGCCTGATAAGACCAGCTAAGGTGTATGCGTTGACGTCCCGCAGCTCAGAAAGACTTGGGTTTTGTTCAATAGGCACAATCTCGTCACCCGAGGAGATTGTCGCCACAGTCGGCTGTCTGTAGACTGTAACATGGGTCTGACCAAGGGCTGCCAGGACACCCATTTCCTGAGGACGTATACGGCTTCCCTTGGCAAGGACCTGCTCCTCCCTGCGGAAATCCTCGCCGACCTCTATAACATGCTGTAATGGAGCAACACTCTTAAAGACTTCAAGGGTATGCTCATCAAGGGCATGGGCATGTTCTATCATGACCACGCTGTCAGCCCCATCGGGGAGCATGCCACCCGTGGCGATCCGAACAGCTTCGCCCGGCTGGACCGAAACCGTGGGTACCTCTCCCATCTCGACCTCGCCAACGATTCTAAGAAGGGCCGGCAAACTCTCTGAAGCGCCAAAGGTTGATTGCGCCTGGACTGCATAGCCATCCATGGTCGCACGGTTGAATTCTGGAAGATCGATCTTGGAGACTGTGTCCTGGAATAGAATGCGGCCTACACACTGATCCAGCGGGAGGACCTCCTCATTGACACATGGAAAGGTGCGAATCAGTTCCAGCACCCTCTCCAGAGAGGTCACCTTGAAGAATTCCTTGTCGGTCATAGGCCCGCAATTCTCCCACCGTGATTATAGACCACCATACGCCCTTGTCGCACCCGTCCGATTAGCGTCATATTGGTCTTTCGGGCCAGGTCGATGGAGAATCGCGTCGCAGCCGCGCCTGATACAAGGATGGACACCCCCAGGCGCATGACCTTCAAAAGAATCTCTGAGGCAATGCGGCCTGTAGATACGATGAGCTTATCGTCCGTGGGAATCTTGTCCAAAAAACATTCACCGCAAATCATATCAATGGCATTATGTCTGCCTATGTCTTCTCTAAAGATCAGGATCCCTTCGGGTGTGGCAAGTGAGGCATTGTGACATCCGCCGGTAGCCCTGTAGAGGGTCGAACGTTCGTTGAGTTCGGCCGACAACCGCAAGATCTGCTCCGGTGTCACTGTCAGCTTTGTGGTAACAGTGGTCGAGGCAATGGTTTCTACATTACGTGTGAAATTTGTGCCTTTCCCGCACCCGGATGTAATGGAGCGCTCCAAGCGTTGGAACTTGAAGGGATCGTGAGCTGTCTCCACATGCACCGTAAGCCGTTCGGGGTCTTCCTCAACCTTGACATCCTTTAGTTGCTCATAATCCGTAATGAGTCCGTCAGACTTCAGGAATCCCACGGCCAAGAATCTGGGGGCCTTTCCAGTACACAGCAGGGTGACCACCTCATGACCATTAAGGTAGATAGTCAAGGGAACTTCCTGTATGGCAGTGGCCTCGGTCTTTCGGAAAATGCCTTCTCCAAATTCGACAACATCATAGCTGACGGCGTCTTTCATGATGATGGCCTCTCAAAGGTGCCGCTCTTTCCCCCTGACTTCTTAATTAGGTACACATCAGAGATGGTCATGCCACGATCGTATGATTTGCACATGTCATATATAGTCAAAGCCGCGATCGACACGGCTGTGAGTGCTTCCATCTCCACCCCGGTCTGGCTGACCACACGTACAACGGCCTCTATGCGGATGCTGTGAGTGTCGGAATTCGGGGAAAAATCGATCTGCACGAAGGTAATGCTGAGGGGGTGACACATTGGAATCAGTTCCGCTGTCCTTTTCGCAGCCATGATGCCTGCAATGCGAGCGGTCTCAAGGACATTTCCTTTTTTTGCCTTTTGCTCGCTGATCAGATCAAAGGTCTCAGGTCGCATGGTAATGACCCCCTGGGCCACTGCTTCCCGGGCTGTAGCCAATTTTTCGGAGACATCGACCATGCGAACCCGGCCTTCCTCGTCAAGATGAGTCATTGTCGGCATTGCTTCCTCCCCTGTGAGAGTTCAGATCTGTCTGAATAACTGATCCCGGTGTGCATGTGTGTCTCAGAGTTTCTATAGGCCCTTGGAGAACTGGAGTGTTGGAGTAGTGGAGTAGTGAGTCGGAACGTTGTTGGAAATCTCCTGTTCTTTAAACCCATTACTCCATCACTCCACTACTCCACTTTCTATGAAGTGTTCTGTCTTTTGCGTCACCCGTTTCTTGACGGCATTCAAGGTATCCTCTAGCACCGGAATAACGTGGTCTCGAAAATCACCGGCCACCACGATAAACATGACGCTATCGCCTACCTTGAGCGACCCGTCACTAATCTCAACCAATACTTCTATGATTCCCGGCCTTTGTCTTTGTTCAGCAAGGATGGCGTCCAAGGCCTCGTGATCAACGCTGATGGTAAGCCCTGATACGCGTCGGCCATCCCGGGAGGTCCCCCGCACCACGCCGTTGTGGCACAGGATCATCCCAACGTTGGCGTAATCCGGGCGGGATTTTACTCTCTCAATCAAGGTAGTGAGTCCCATGAAACGTTCCCCCTTTGGAAACACATAGTTCCAAAATATCGAATATATGTAAATACTTAAAAAGTCAATCCCAATTATTTCCGCCACGGAAGAACTTAGGGGCTTCGCCCCAATTGGGCACGCAGTGGAATGTTTTCAAGCCGTCAGGCGCAACCCTTAGCGCTATGATGGAACGATGGAATGGTGGAATAATGGGTTAAGAGGATTTAAGAAAAGTTAGAAAAGATTCTTTTCGCCTTTTTGTCCCCAACATAGCGCAAAGCTTCACTGCGTGCCCATTGTTCCATTATTCCATCATTCCAGATCAATGGCACAGAAAACTGCCACTGAAAGTTACATGATTACAACGAGGTGTAGAACTTCCGAAACGTTTAATTAAGCCTTATTTGGCACATTTCAGCTTGACAAGAGCGCAGGGGATGCGACAGAGGTCCGATTGACGGCATAGCTAATGGACTGTGAGAACGAAGGCAAGGAGAGCTTATGAG
>JBEQLC010000185.1:0-4083 GCA_040326175.1 Desulfobacteria bacterium
CTGCAGGCATCGTGGCCGCGGTAGGACTCTCAGAAGCGTTCTATAGCTACCGGGTTGGCACCGTGGTCCATGCTTCCCGCGAGTTGGGTGTTTACAACAAGATGGCCACCTTATACCTCAGTAATGACTACACCGGGTGCACAGAGCTGCGTTCCTTGTTCCTGAATCCCGACTACCGTAAAAACAAAAACGGTAAACTCTTGTCCAAATGTCGGTTTCTTTTTATGGCGGAGTTTCCGCATCGCTTTGCCAGCAAGGTCATAGCCGAAATGCGCGGGTATTCCGATGAGCAAGGCCGCTCTCCCTTTTGGGAGGGGCTAGGCCGTCGTTTCTTTTCCATGGACTTTTCACAAGCGGATGTTCTGTCGGGAATAGGTGATAAACACTTTATTGCCGAACTGATGCCGAAACACCCGGTATATGTGAATCTATTAAGCGAACAGACACAGGCTGTTATAGGTCAAGTGCACGAGAACACGAAGCCGGCTTTGAGCATCCTGGAAAAGGAAGGGTTCGGCTACCAGGGATACGTCGACATCTTTGATGCAGGCCCCACAGTAGAAGCTCAGCTTACAGGGATTCGGGCCGTAAGAGACAGTATCACTATGCCCATCACCATCGGCACCATGCCCAAAGAAGGCGAATACCACCTGATAAGCAATGGAGAACTGCAGGAGTTCCGGTGCTGTTTAGGGCACCTGCCCCTGAACAAGGGGAGTGAAATCACCATTGATAAGAAGCTGGCTCAAGCGCTCAAGGTTGGCAGCGGAGACACCGTGCGGATCGTTCCGCTAAAGTAATGGAATTGTGCCCCCCCAAAGGACGCTTAATTCAGTGGCCTTATGACGAACAAAGCCGTTTTTATTAATAATCAGTGGCTGGCAGGAAAAGGGGCGAAATTTGAGTCCCTTGATCCAGGTACGGGCAAAACGGTCTGGCTTGGACGATCTGCCAGCGAAGAGCAGGTGGATGACGCTGTTCGTGCTGCCCGTCAAGCCTTCACCACCTGGCAGATGACCTCTTTTGAGGAACGAGTAGCCATTATAAAACGCTTTGGTGAACTCTTGTTACAACACAAAGACGGGTTGGGCAAAACCATAGGCGCTGAAACCGGTAAGCCTCTCTGGGAGACCGCCACCGAAGTCAGAAGCATGATTGGCAAGATCGACATCTCGATCAAGGCCTATCAGGAACGCACCAAGAGCACAGAGCAAGATATCGCCGGTGCAAGATCAATTACCCGCCACAAACCCCATGGTGTGACAGCCGTGTTCGGACCCTTTAACCTGCCCGGGCACCTGCCTAATGGGCATATTGTTCCCGCCCTGTTAGCCGGGAACACCGTTGTATTCAAACCGAGCAAGTTCACCCCGATGGTAGCCCAACAGGTAGTTGAACTGTGGCAACAGGCAGGCCTGCCCAAGGGGGTTATCAACCTGCTGCAAGGAGAAAGAGAGACCGGGACTTGCCTTGCTCGCCACAACGACATCGATGGCCTGTTCTTCACAGGTAGCAGCCAAACCGGCAAGATCCTCCATCAACAGTTCGCGGGCCAGCCGCAAAAAATTCTTGCACTGGAAATGGGTGGCAATAACCCACTGATCGTAACCAACAACGTTGATCAGGACGCGGCTGTCTATAACACGATCCTGTCGGCATACATTTCAGCCGGCCAGCGTTGCACCTGTGCCCGCCGTCTCTATACGCCCAAGGATGCCCAAGGGGATGCGTTCGTCGCAAAACTGGTAAACGCTGTTCGCCGGATTAAGGTGGGTCTTCATGATGATGAAGACCAGCCCTTCATGGGGCCGGTGATTTCCGAAACCGTCGCCGATAAACTCTTAGCGGTGCAGGAGCAATTATCCACTATGGGCGGTACGCCCTTGGTCGCTATGAGCAAGTTGAAGCCGGGCACTGCCCTTCTGTCACCAGGTCTGATGGATGTCAGCGCTATCAGCAAACCACCTGATGAAGAATACTTCGGACCGTTCTTACAGCTGATCCGTTATGACAGCTTCGATGACGCCATACACATGGCCAACAACACCCGCTACGGACTGGCAGCCGGTCTGTTCTGTGACGATGCAGCTAAGTACCAAACCTTCTTCGCCCATATCCGTGCCGGCATCATTAACTGGAACCGCCCCTTAACCGGTGCCAGTAGTGCGGCACCTTTTGGGGGGATCGGTATGAGCGGGAATCACCGCCCCAGCGCTTTTTACGCGGCTGACTACTGCGCCTATCCTGTCGCTTCTATAGAGGCCGAATCCCTGGGCATGCCCGATCAATTGAGCCCTGGTATCACGATATGAAAGCATACGAAGTCAACTTTGACGGTTTGGTTGGCCCCACGCACAATTACAGCGGCCTATCCTACGGCAATGTAGCTTCTATGGGCAGCGTTCATCAGATTTCCGACCCCAGAGAGGCCGCCAGGCAAGGCTTGCTTAAAATGAAAACCATGCATGACCTCGGCCTGAAGCAAGGCGTGCTCTTGCCCCAGGAACGGCCCGACGTCTATACTTTGCGCAGACTAGGCTTTGGTGGCAGTGATGCTGAGGTGATACGTCGAGCAAGCCGTGAAGCACCTGAAGTATTTGCGGCTTGCTGCTCCGCGTCCAGCATGTGGGCCGCCAATGCCGCCACCGTTTCGCCTAGCGCGGATGCAGCAGATGGGAAGGCTCATTTCACCCCTGCGAATCTGGCCAGTAATTTTCACCGTGCCATAGAAACAGCTACGACAGGACGCATCTTGCAGGCAATTTTTTCCGATACCAAATACTTCCAACACCACGCACCCCTGCCGCGGAGCGAATACTTTGGTGATGAAGGGGCCGCCAACCATACCCGCCTATGCAGTGAATACGGTGAAGCTGGTGTAGAACTCTTCGCATACGGCAGACATACTGTTGACCTCAGTCAGCGCTTGCCTCAAAGATTTCCCGCTCGCCAGACCTTTGAAGCATCACAATCGATAGCTCGTCTGCATAAGCTTAGTGCTGAGCGTGTGGTATTTGCCCAGCAGAATCCTGATGTGATCGATTCCGGCGTGTTTCACAATGACGTGATCGCCGTAGGAAACCAGAATGTGATGTTCTATCACGAGAAAGCCTTTCTCAACACGGAACAAGTCCGCGTGGAGATTCAACGCAAATTTGGCGGCAAGGACCTACACTTTATCGAGGTAGGAGATAGTCAAGTTAGCGTGACCGATGCTGTAGACTCTTATCTCTTTAACAGTCAGTTGCTTACTCTCACGAACAAAGAGATGATGCTTGTTATCCCGCAGGAGTGTGAGGAAACCGACTCGGTGTGGCACTACTTAAGAGAACTGCTGCGGCAAGAAACGCCCATAAAACATATGATATCTTGTGACCTCAGACAAAGTATGCGCAATGGCGGAGGGCCAGCCTGTTTGCGATTACGAGTGGTGTTGAATGAACAAGAACTGGCAGCCACAAATCCCAGGGTCTTGATGAGCGATTGGTCATATGAACAGCTGAATCTATGGGTGGACAAACACTATAGGGACCGTATGCACATTGAAGATCTTAGCGATCCGAAGCTGTTGGATGAATGCCGAACCGCCCTTGATGAACTAACTCAGATAATGGGATTAGGCTCCATTTATCCGTTCCAGTTGGCATAGAGGCCCATTTCCAAAATGTAGATCAGGGTTCAGGGCAAGGTAATATCAAAGAGGAAAAACATCCAAATAGGCAGTATGGCCCTAGGATATCCCTCCTGCTAATCCACGGTGAGTCCTGATACACAATTCGGTAAGGATTTTTTGTTCCAGTATGTGGATTTACATCAAAAAGATATTCTCCAGACGCTCCTTCCATTTGAGTCTTGCCGGTATTGTGTGTTTGCTTCTGACATACAGTGGTTCCCTGATGGCACAAAATCAGGAGCTCCCCTCTTACACGTTGGATCCTGTTGTTGTGACGGCCAGCCGCATCCCACAACAGCTCTCAAAAATTGGTCAATCAGTCTCAATCATTACTCGAGAAGAGATCGAGGCCTTGCCGGCAGACAGTATTGCAGATCTCCTGCAAACCGTCAGCGGTGTGGATGTGCGTC
>JBEQLC010000186.1:0-4077 GCA_040326175.1 Desulfobacteria bacterium
GGATCGATTGTGGCGGGACCCTTGATATCAAAACCTTTTATTATCCGCTGCGTCATTTGTCTCCGTGTACCTTCAATATTGCCCTCGACATGAAGACCCGGGTTCGGCTTCTTCCTTACAGTTCCGGTGAAATAAAGGTCTCTTCAAGCGGCTTCAGCGCCGAAGCACACCCAGCTGACAAGGCTCCCTTCAGTGGCCCTTTAGGTTTGGTTTGCGCCATCGCGACCTATTTCAGGGTTGGGGGCGTGCATATCGAGATCACATCCAAGTCGCCTCCAAGAAGCGCCCTTGGAGGTTCTTCCACAGCGGCTGTAGCCGTAATCGGGGCTCTGGCAAATGCCTTGACAGGGGAGGGCGTCGCCCCAATGAGCACAGAACAAATCGTGCTCTTAGCTCACTCAATTGAGGAATCAGTTGCAGGGATTCCTTGTGGGATGCAGGACCAGTTGGCCGCGGCCTACGGGGGCGTCCACGCCTGGTATTGGCCTGGAGTTCCCGGGCAACCCCGTTTCAAGAGGACCGAGGTTCTGAAGAAAAATGATTACGCTACACTGGAGAAACACCTGCTGATTGCCTACTGCGGTGTGCCTCACCATTCGCATGACATTAACAGTAAGTGGATTGAGCTGTTTGTGAGGGGTAGAGGAAGGCATCTTTGGCCGGAAATTGTCTCCTGCACAAAGGAATTCGTTGAATCCATTATGATTAAGGATTGGGGTGCAGCTGTGTGGGCTATGAATAGGGAGGTCGAAATAAGAAGAAAAATGACGCCCGAGGTCTTTGACGAAATAGGCGTGGCACTCCTTGAGCAAGCCTTGTCTGGCAGTTGCGGGGCAAGGTTTACGGGTTCTGGGGGTGGAGGATGCATCTGGGCCTTGGGTGAAGAGGAAGATATTCGTACCTTAGAGCCGGAGTGGGCCGATATATTATCTGGGAGGCAGGGTGCGAAGCTGCTTGATGTGAAAATAGATCCGAAAGGATTGGAAGTGACCTGATGTTGACGTTGCCTTCTCTCGTACATATAATATAATGTTATGGTCCAAACGATTTTGATTTAAGGGAACGCGAAGGCGCGAAGCTGTTCCGGCATTAAGAAATGCCTGTTTGGGCAATCTGCTGGCGACACTACGAGAATAATTACGGGAGGACTTCATGTTCGGATTAGGCGTACCAGAACTGCTGATCATTGCTCTGCTCATCCTTCTCTTCTTCGGAGCCAAACGTCTTCCAGGCATAGGGACTGGACTTGGCAAGACCGTGAAGGAGATCCGTGATATCAAGAAGGACATGAGTTCGGACAAAGATTCAGGAAAAGAGACTGAGTCAGCTGAAGGTCCTGGATCGGAAAAGAAATCGCTCGAGGGCAAGCTGGCCGAAAAAGTCATTGACCGGGTTCCGG
The DNA here is from genome assembly GCA_040326175.1 of Desulfobacteria bacterium. GTDB lineage: Bacteria > Desulfobacterota > Desulfobacteria > Desulfobacterales. The sequence goes on from JBEQLC010000186.1 coordinate 1,400, forward strand.
GCATAGGGCAGGCCAGGAAGCTCAAGGACAAGGCTGAAAAGATCAAAAAGTTCGTCAGTTGAAAAAAATACATATTCTCATAAATCCTGTTGCGGGCGGCAGGAAATGCAAGAAGCTGTATCCTGCCGTGCTGCGCCGGCTGGGCGAGTCAGGGGTGACATGTGATGTGACGGTCAGCCAATATCCGGGGCAAATCACCGACTTAGCAAGCGGACTGGCTGCACGGGGCTGTGAAACCGTTGTGGTCTGCGGGGGTGACGGGACAGTCAATGAGGTGATCAACGGGATAGTGGGCACAGACACTGCTTTGGGGGTCGTGCCTCTGGGCACTGCAAATGACTTTGCGGCCAACATGGGGATAAAAGACATTAACAGCGCATGCGCCGTCATCATGCAAAGACAAACGAAAAAGATAGACTTGGTCAGAGTCAATCATGACAAGTTCTTTGCCGGCACAGCGTGTCTGGGCTTTGATGCAGAGGTGGCTGCTTTCGCCAGAAGTAGACGGGTGAACCCCCTTTTGATGCACGTTGTTGGCGGTTTGTTCAAGTTTTTTTCATATAAGCCAAAGACGGTAGAACTCAGATTTGATGGGCAGAAGTGTTTTGGGGATATCTTCCTTGTGGCCTTCAGCAATATCAGGTCGTATGCCAAAGGTATGCTCATTACACCTGAGGCCGAATATGATGATGCCCGGCTGGACATCTGTGTTGTCAAGGCGATGCCTAAACGTAAGGTCCTTTCTATCTTTCCTTCGGTTTACAAGGGAAAACATGTGAAGTACAAGGGAGTCACGCAGTATCGGACGGAGGCCGTATTTATTCAATCCATGGGTCCGATGGACTTGTACGCCGACGGAGACTTTATAGCTTCGACCCCGGTTCGTCTGGAGGTGGTACCAAAATGCCTCGAGGTGATCGTCGGGCCCCCTCCCTCCTAGTTCCCATCCATTTCTTCCTGCCTGCGAAACCCTGTCCCGCGTTTTTGCCCCTGAAAATCCCGTCTTAAGGCCCATGCGGGCGCTTATTCTATCGCTATCTCTTGGAATATTAATTGGTTAGCGTGGTCCGACCCTGTTTTCTTCACCTTGACTGTAATCCCATCTTGACTATATTGGTATTGCCTATGAGGACAATATGGAAATAGACATCTACAAGAAGTTGGCCGAGCATCTGGACAAACTCCCCGGCGGCTTTCCTTCGACCGAGACAGGTGTGGAGCTGCGGATCCTGCGTAGGCTCTTCACTCCGGAGGAAGCGGAGTTTGCCCTGCACCTCACCCTGATCCCTGAGGAGCCTCGCGTCATCGCCCGCCGGGCTAAAGTAACGACCGAAGAAGCCTCCCGGCGTTTGGAGGAGATGGCCGGAAAGGGTCTCATCTTCAGAATGGGGCCGAAAAGAGGATCAACAAAATATATGGCCTCTCAGTATGTCATCGGAATCTGGGAGTACCACGTAAACGATCTGGACGAGGGACTCATCCGCGACATGAACGAGTACATCCCCACCCTGATGAATGTGGAGACCTGGAAAAAGGCCCCTCAGCTGCGCACGATACCCGTGGGCCGAAGTATTGATACCGAGCTTGCAGTGCTGCCCTATGAAAGGGCAGAGGAGCTTGTACGGGCCCAGAAAAAATTCCTGGTTGCCCCGTGCATTTGCCGCAGGGAGCACAAAATGGTCGGAAAGGGCTGCAAAAAGCCCGAGGAATCATGCCTTGTTTTCGGGATAGGAGCCGATTACTACGAACGAAACGGGCTTGGCCGAGTCATCGATAGAGAAGAAGCCCTGAAGATCCTGAAAGAGGCCGACAAAGCGGGGTTGGTGCTGCAGCCCAGCAACGCCCAGAAGATCGTCAATATATGCTGCTGCTGCGGTTGCTGTTGTCAGGTCCTCAAAAACCTTAAGAGGTACCCGAAGCCGGCAAGCCTCTTTTCCACGCCGTTCGTCGCAACGAGCAATTCGGACACGTGTGAGGGGTGCGGCGTCTGCGTCAAGCGTTGTCAGATGGATGCTTTGCGACTGGAAGATGATGTGGCCGTGCTGGACATTGATAAATGCATCGGCTGCGGGCTGTGCGTCTCCACCTGTCCTACCGAATCTCTCACTCTGGTGCGTAAGCCTGAATCCGATCAGGCCAGTGTGCCCAGGAACATGATCGAATCCTATGTGAAACTGGGACGGGAGCGGGGAAAGCTGTCAAGTTTCAGCCGGGTTCAGATGCGGATGAAATCGAAGCTGGATAGGCTCCTGGCGTCCAAATAATCCAGCTGCGGATTGACCGCAGCCAGTATCAACGCCCTCCATAGACAATCCCTACTTCACACATTTTGCCTCTAAAAACTCCGTTCTTCCGTTAATCAACGAACAAGCAAATAAGCCGGAGATAACCACGTGACTGCGAACGCCCCCCCATTAATGACAGGGGCGGAGAAAAGGGGTCTATGAAGCTTGATTTTCTCAAACAGATACATAGGTTATAACATAAGACAGCAATGATTTATCGACTCCAAAAGGCACGAATTATCGCCTAAGGAGGATATCCATGATTACCAGAGATCAAATCAAGCTGATTTGGGTGTTGGCCCGGCAGTTAGGCATGGAGAGCAACGAGCTACACGACGTGGTCTCAGCGGTCACTGGAAAGGATTCAATCAAAGCCCTTTTAGTTGCCGAGGG
>JBEQLC010000187.1:0-4047 GCA_040326175.1 Desulfobacteria bacterium
CTGTACTTGGTCCCAGGTCCTGAACGTATGTTTCCTTTCTTATTGAAAATAAAGTATGCTGCACTGGATACCCGGACCACACCAAGGATCAGAACGACACAAACCAGGACAATCAATTGTCTCTTTGGCACCATTTCCACTTTCCTTTCCACGCCACCCATGGCTTTTCATCTGAGGAACTTTCCCCACTTTTAAGGGAGCAAGTAGTGTGCCAGATGTATTGCAGATTTTGGATTGCGGATTGCGGATTTGAGATAAATTAGGTTTCAGTGTTCAGTGTTCAGGTTTCAGGACCGAGGGAGGTTCCAGCGGTCAGGTTTAAGATTCTCTGTCTGTTTTTCCTGACACCCGAAACCTGACACCTGACACCATGAGCTTTGGTGCTTGGGATATGAGATGTGAGATGAGGGATGTGGAACACCGCTTACTGCTTACCGCTTCACTACTCACTCGCTGAAATGTGAGATAAATGGAATTCTTTCCTGTAAAACGGTACTACATTTGCATAAAAAACACGGATAACTCAATGACATGATCGTTATGGAGACCGTGCAAGAAAACGTGCGTCCCAAGATCGATTTTGTGGTTGAATGGTCCGGGGAGGAAACATGAAGAAAACTGCGAGCATTCTGGTCTTGGCAGTAGCTTTGGCGAATTTTGGCCTGATCTCGAAGACCTTAGCCGACAGAAGCTTCAACATACGTTCCCCCCGCGGAAACCGTGTCACCCTTGTGATTACCAATCAGACCCTGAGAAATATCAGGATCTACCATCTGGACTTCTCCAACGATGGAGAGACTTTTTCTATCACAGCAGCGCCAATTGTCCCCTCGGATTCATCTCACACTCTCTCCGTCAACTTCCAAGAGGGCTCCACCGTAGTGCAGAGTGAATATGTTGACATTGGCCCAGAAAAGACAGTGCAAGAGGTATACTGTCCGGAAGGTTTCAATCAAATCGTCATTGATTATTCTGGTTTTTGAAACTATTTCGCTTTGGCAATCTATCTGGTATTTTGCCCGAACTCATAGGTGGACAGCTTATGATCAAGTCTTGCCTTATCCTTGAAACCAAGCTCACGGAAAAGAGAGTCTTCCCTTTCTATGCCAAGATGATCATCGGCAGGCAATCGACCAATGACATACCGCTGCCAGACCGCACCGTCTCAAAACGTCACGCCGTGGTTGGCAGGGTGAGAGGTCAGGCTGTGGTCAAAGACCTGGGCAGCCGTAATGGTACCTTTGTCAATGGGCAAAAGCTCGAAAAAGCAATACTTGCAAGCGGCGACAGACTAAAAGTCGGCAGCGTAACCTTCAGGTTTTTTCAAGAAGATGAAACTTCCCAGGGGAAAGATGCTGAAAGCACAACAACTTCTCAATGTGTTCAGAGACTTGGTAAATGTTTAGTGGAGGCGGGAATCGTCGATGAAATGACCTTGCTCGGGGTATTAGGCGAGGAGAAAAAGAGCCCGACAATCGACCAGCTGCTGATAGGCCTGGGGCTTCTGGATGACGACAATATAGCCAGAGCCCTGGCCAGGCAGTTGAGATTCCCATTCATTAGCCTGAAAGAAAGGGAAATACCACCGCAGGTCACCTCACTGGTAACGGCGGAAGTGGCAACAACTCATGTGATTGTGCCGGTGGAGCTAGCAGGGGGCAAACTGCTGGTGGCAATGGCGGCTCCCCTTGACTCTTCTGCCATCCAGGTTCTGCGCATGGTGACAGACATGAGCATCGAAGTGGCTGTGGCTTCTCGACAAGACATCCTTGAGGCAATCGTGAGATACTATCCCGCAGCATTCCTGGATCAGACCCTCGATGGAGCGCCGGACTTGGATGAAGTCACCGTGGACATGGAATATTTAGGAGAGGGAAATGAATAAAAAACAATTTAGCCTACTACTTGTGCTATCGCTGTTGGCTGGGTTGGTGGGTGGCATCCTTACAAGCCAGTTTTTTTTGGGTACACCCGCTTTGGCTAAAAAAAAGGCCGGGCCCGCAAGAGTCATTATCGCAGAAGAGTTCCGTTTGGTGGATAACGAGGGCAAAATCCTATCCACCTGGGGAATGTATGCAGGTGGGCCTGGAATAGTGTTGTTTAACAAGAATGGCCAGTTCCGTGCCGTATTTAGTCTAACATCACCGGAGGAAGGCCCGGTTTTGACCTTTGCCGACAACAAAGGTAACCATCGCGCCATCGTCGGCTTAGGAGCCGAGAGGCAACCGTATGTGACCTTGCGGGATCAAACCGGCAAAGAGCGGATTTCCCTGTCCCTAGACGATGACGGCGATCCTTATCTGGCGCTCTATGATCAAGCCGAGAATGAACGTGCGATACTTGGAACTGTGGACTTTACCAAACTAAAGAGAACCGGCACCATCGAAAAAAGGTCGGTCTCTTCCCTGGTCTTGCTCGGCAAGGACGGGCAGATCACCTGGAAAGCCCCATAATAAATGGGAATCACTCTGCACTCGCTGAGGCGGAAAGATTCACGATTTCGCCGCCTCTCAACACCTTCATATCCATGCTGCCCCCGCGGTTCTGTCCCGCGGTTTTCTCCCCTATCCGGCATGTTTCCCTAAAATCGTTGGAAATAGGTATACCTTGCACTTCAAGTACTATATCACCACCTATGAGAATTCGCTCTCCAGCAATCTGCACAGGTATCTTGCCCGGTTTTAGGCCCAGTTTTTCGCTGGGTGAGTCGTTTGCCACACGTTGAATCAAAAGCCCTGCTTCCTGGGGTACGTTTAGCGCCCTGGCTAAGGGACCGGAGACCAGATAAGCTTCCAGACCAGTCCACACTGAATCTCGATTGAGAAGCAGCTCTTTGGCTGTATTAACGCTGACCGCAAAACCCAAGCCTTCGGATCCGCCGGACTGAGATAGAATATAGCTTACGATGCCGACGACCTTGCCATTCTTGTTAAACATAGGGCCGCCGGAATTGCCCTTATTAATGGCAGCATCGGTTTGCAGAAACTCAATCGGCACCAGAGGCTTACAGACAGTTTCAGGCCTTCGTCTGCCACTCATATAGCCAACTGTTAACGTATGGCCAATGCCATAGGGAGCCCCAATGACGAAAATCTCATCTCCGATATTAACATCATCCGAATCGCCCAACTCAGCCGCAACCAGTTTTTCAGGCAGATGATCGAGTTGCAGCAAGGCCACATCCGCTTGGGCGGCGGCGCCTATGATCTTGGCCTCGGCCATGGTTCCATCCAAAAACCGAACGACTATTGAGTCCGCCACCTGAACCACATGAGCGGATGTCATGACCAACCCATCTTCCGAAATCACAATGCCGGAACCCAGGCCACCTTTGGTTATGGTGACCGTTTCCCCGGCTTTCAGACTGGAGTATCCATGTTCTTTGGTGAGGATCACTACCACGGCAGGATTGACCCTCTTGAATACCTTGCTTAGCGAACTCGCTCCAACAAAAGAACTGAAGCCGACCAAGCTTGCGACAAGAAACGAAAAAAGAAGCTTACAGCGCATGATGGTTCCTTTATCCTCTCCGATTGAATATCAGGTTCATAGCATGAAGCTTTTAATGTAATCATTAGACAGGAACTTGACAAATAGCTCTACAGTTTTTGCTGCTCAGGTAAGAAAATAGTCGGGGCCCATAGCCGTTTATTACAGGGCAGAGGTTAGTGGTTTTTCCACAGCCTATCAGAAAGCGATTCGTCTCGTGTGACAGGAGGGTGAACGGGAGGTGGGTTATTCTTTCTCGAGAGTAGGGTCGGTTTTTGTTTTGTAGTGTTGCGCAACTATATCTTGCAAACGCTCGCGCTGGTCACTGGAATCTTTCGTGAAACGCAAGCCCATTCCCTTGCGGCTGCTCTCCTGTTCGGAAACGCGAGGATTCGACCAGGCTACCTCGGCAGGAATTTCAAGGGGACGATGATTCGGGGCCATAATGAACACCCGGAGTTTTTCCTCAGGCCTTAACGGTTCTTCGCAACTAATAAAAACCCCTTCGCTACTAATATCCCTGGTCTCTGCCAGAAGGACCCCTTTATCAGTGAGGAC
>JBEQLC010000188.1:0-4020 GCA_040326175.1 Desulfobacteria bacterium
GCTCTAATCTCTCCTTCAGGACGGTACAGTATGGGGTGAGAGCAATTTAACTATCCATTTTTCAAAGAACGTGTGGGGATTCGGTTCCGCTTATCTATACTCTCAATATCTTGTGCCAGATTAAATTTCAGCAAAGTGTGAATTAAGGGATGTAATCTACAATTTGCAGTGGTCGAGATGACCTTGACCTGCAAGTTCTTCCAGTTGAAGCCCACTCCTGTCAACCCAGTTGACATCAGACCGTCAACCTAGTTGACACCATCTAACTCCCCAGAAATAAAGATTCTTTCGGCCATCACAAAAAAACTGTCAACTCAGTTGACGTTTTCTCAGTAAAGCGGGATTGGTTTCTTCTCAGCCTATCCTCATCTCATCAACTTAAATATTCAGCTATTTCAGCTAGTTGAATAGCTGCTCTTAATTTCATTGCTTTGCTGCTGAGTTGGCATACTACTTGCTCAAGTATGAAGATAGAGTCAATTACTCCGTTTTATTCTCCCAGACTCCCAAGGCGGCACATTCTCACTGCGAGAAAGGAGGTGAGACGCAACGATTGCATTTGAATCGTGCTATCGCTTAAAACCTTAGGGAAAACCAGAACAGCGAGGTTTTGAATTATGAAGAGTTTCCAAAAAGTGCCGATATGAAGCCTCCAGGGGCTAGTATGCCTTTTGGAGGCTGCCTCCTATGCCCTAGCAAGCTGAGATTGTTCTTGTAAGCTCTACCATTGTGCTATAGAATGGCAACTATTCGAAATTCTCCTTCTCAACTCCTACTCATCCACGAGAGACAATTTATTCTTTCTGCGCTCTATTGGTGGAGCAATAAAGCACTTGCTGAGTCAGGATTTCTGACCAACACAATTGAATATGTCTAGAAGACTTCAAACCTTAAATGAAGGAGGTGGAATTATGCGATATGCACCTCGGCTTATGATCGTCATTTCTCTCATGCTGGCTGTTACGGCATGTGTTTCCGACAAAAGTTACAATAGAGCAATACTCAAGCTGGAAGACACATGGAAGGAGGTGAACGACCGCACCCTCGAGAGCGATGGGCATCGTTTTTACAATGCGACCAAACAACAGGGGTTTATGGCAGGGCAGTTGGCCGCCAGTCGGCTCGGAATGGTCGTCGAGGAGCAGTCCTACGAGACCGGGTTTATGTTGGTTACCGCCCCGGCTCCTACCCCGTTGACCATGTCGGAATGGGAGCTGGTACAAAAGGCTGACACCAAAGAAATGCGGTCCATCATTACTGAGAACCTGGGTGTGATGGGTAGGTGGGCCACCCTGGACCCGTCGTCCAAGGAGGTGTTGGCCAACATGTTCGTTACCGAGAAAGGGGAGGGTATCGAAGTCTCCGTTGGCTTGCGGCTCAGGGCTAAAACACGTACGTCAGCCAAAAAGAGGCGGTTGCAGCCGCCACCAACAGCTGTACGCTTAGGGTTGAGCAAATTCTGGACCGCCTTCGAGCAAGAACTCGGTTCAATTGTGGAAAAATATTCTGCATCCGGATCAGAATTGGCCGCTTCCTCCTCTGCCAAGAAGCCTGCAAGTGCACCGAAAGGCGCTATCGCCGCAGCCACGGTGTCCGGCGGTAATCCGGATGCCGTCGCTGTCATTATCGGCAACAAGAAATACGGGGATCGCCTTCCACCAGTAGATTTTGCACATAATGACGCAGAAGCAATGAAGCGCTTCGTCGTCGAGATCCTTGGAATCAGCGAAGGTAATGTCATCGACATGCGTGACGTGACACTGGCCGAGATGGAAGCCGTGTTCGGTAACGCCAGAACCTACAAGGGTAGCCTTTGGCGATGGGTGCGGCCTCGCGAGTCGGACGTCTTTGTCTTCTATTCCGGTCACGGCGTGCCAGGATTGAACGACGGACGTCAGTATCTCCTGCCAGTGGACGGGGATCCGGATAAGGCCGAAATTGGTGGATACCCTGCGGAACTACTCTATAGCAACCTGGACAAGTTGAAGGCGCGGTCTGTGACGGTGTTCTTGGACGCCTGCTTTTCAGGAGAAAGCCCTCGCGGGACTTTGGTCCGTAACGCCTCTGGGATTCGCGTGACTCCCAGGGAGACACTGGAAGTGTCGTTTACCGTCGTGTCGGCGGCCCGCAAGGATCAGGTTGCGAGTTGGGACAAGGAGGCGCAACACGGCCTCTTCACTAAGCATCTTCTCGACGCGCTTTACGGCGCTGCCGACGGCAAGCGCTATGGTAACGTCGACAGCCGGATCACTCTTAGCGAAATCAAGGTTTATCTGGATCGCGAAATGACATACTCCGCCAGGCGACAGTACGGAAGAGATCAGCAGGCGATGGTCATTGGAGATCCAGAAAAGGTAATTGTGATCCTTAGCAGGTAGTGGAAGGAGAGGAACCTTATATTACTGATCAAATACGGTAAGGGAGGAAGAAGCTTTTGACACCTTGGTGAGACTGGTGGCCAGGTGCTCTTATGCCCTGATAGGGGTGGATCACGCAAGTAGAAAACCTTACATTACATACATCTACACTTTCTCTCCCGAGACCCAGCTACCAATTCTGAGGTAAAGATTGTGAAGCGTGAAGTGTAGATTAGGGGATGTTATCTGAACTCTCCTATTAATACAGTTAGAGTTTAGAAAACTCATCACCAAAGGCATTTTGTAGTTTTCGTCCGCCCGAGAACGATGGCAAGGAAGATAGAAGATATTAGGAGTTTGCATTGCTTCGTAAAATGCATATCTACGACGTTCCCAGAAATCTCGTAGTCTCTCTCTTACTCATTTTGTTTTTGATCCTCCCCCAAATTGCCCAGGCGCAGGATATCCATGCCCTTAATGTGGTTCCTGACCAAGAAAAGAGGTCACGCATTCAAAGTGTAGATGGCTATGCGTACCTTTCCGAAAATATGACCCTTGCCCAAACGAGGGCCGCGGCATTTGTTAACGCGAAAAGGCAAGCTCTGGAAGCAGCCAAGACCTATATTCAATCCAAAACTAAGGTCAAGAACTTTCAACTGGACTATGACTTGATAATGTCGGATGCTGCAGGATCGGTGACTGTTCTTGAGCAAAAAGACCACGGTGTGGAAGGAAATAATCGCTATCATGTATGGATTAAAGCCGAAGTTGTTTATGACCTAAGGCCAAACAAGCCTGAGGCTGTCCCGACTGCAATAAGCGAGGAAGCCGCCCCGCTTACCGTCAAAGTCTGGACTGATAGGAAGACGTACAAGAGTGGAGACAGCATCACCGTCTATGTTCAGGGAAACCGTAACTTTTATGCACGGATCGTCAATATTGGTGCAGGCAAAGAGATTATCCAACTCATTCCCAACGACTATCGAAAACTTAACTTCTTCGAGGGTGGCAGAGTATACACGATTCCTGACAAAGAGGATCGCTTTGATCTCAAGGTCTCACCTCCCTACGGAGAAGACCATATTGTCGTCTATGCTAGCGAGGTTCCTCTGGGTGAAGTTGCCACAGAGCCAATAGGACAAGGATTAAGGCTGTATCGGGGAGGAGAAAAAGAGTTTGCCCTCAAGAGCCGTGGGATACAAGTCGTTGGCGCAGATGCTGGGGGGAGTGGTGGCAGAGAATTCTACGAAGCGTCGTGGACAGTTACAACGACGAAATAAGCCGGGGGTAATCATTCCTAAGATTTGTAGCCTTACCACACATTGAGCTGAGCGTTGAATACCCTACGGTTGTCCCGTGAATACTAAATGCATTTTACAAGTGATTAGGTGGGAGCGTACTTAACTCATCATTTTGTGCTGAATCTTACGGAGCTGATACTGTAGATTAAGGGATGTTATTCACAGTTTCACTCCCGCTCTGCTGGATCTTTGCTTTTTCCTCAAAATGGTAGCCAATTCGGTTTCACATATCCTTCTCATATCTTTAATTCTGGTCAAGTTCACATCTTGGCAAGATATGTTTAGTCCCTACCTAGAGAGTTTTACCCCAGCATTTTGTGCCGAGGCCCCAGAAGCCGAAAGTGTGAATTAAGGGATGTAAT
>JBEQLC010000189.1:0-4001 GCA_040326175.1 Desulfobacteria bacterium
CCAGGAGGATCCGAAAGCAGCAGCCGCAGCCATCAAGTCAGAGGTGATGAGGGCCAAAGGGCTGTAGCCAGGAAAGCAGCGAGCAAGAACAAGCTAGAGTGCTGAAGTGTTGAGAAATCCCAAATTCCAAGCACCAAATCTCAGGGTTTCAGGTGTCCCTCCTACGCCCTCCGGGCTTCGGCGGGCAGGCAGGTGTCAGGAAAAAGAGACATAAAAGCTGAAATCTTAAATCTTAAATCTGCAATCTTAAATCTGAAGAGGTTGAAGTGAAATTAAAAGACATTGGTGAATTTGGGTTTATTGAACGAATAAAAGGCGGTTGTCTCATCAGAGACGAAAACGTCATCAGCGGTATAGGGGATGATTGCTGTGTATTCAAGACCTCCGCCGAGGTGGCTACCCTACTGACAACCGACATGCTGGTAGAACAGATTCATTTTCTCCTGGAGGCAATACCCCCGTATCAGCTGGGTAGAAAGTCGCTGGCAGTCAACATGTCCGACATTGCCGCAATGGGGGGCACTCCGAAAGAGGCGGCAATATCCGTTGCCATCCCTGACACGGTTGATCTGGAGTTCTTGGATGCTCTTTACGATGGCATGAAATCAATGGCAAAGGAATTTGAGGTAAATCTTCTCGGGGGTGACACCGCTTCATCGCCGGACCCCTTGATTATTAACATCGCACTGGTGGGTGAAGCTCGGGAGGAGGAGGTCCTTTACAGATCAGGCGCCAAGGTGGGCGATGTGGTCTTTCTAACGGGGCCGGTGGGATCTGCCGCCGCAGGCCTCGACATCATACTGAAAGGAAGAGGGTCCGATGAATGGGAGGAACTGATTGAGGCCCATCATAATCCTTATCCCCAGCTAAAGGCGGGGCGGACCATTGCCAGCATGCAGGTGGCAAACTCGCTGATCGATGTCTCCGACGGTGTTGCTGCGGACCTGGGTCACATCTGTACAGAATCAAAATTGGGGGCAATCATAGAAGAGAAAATGATCCCTACAACGGAACAATTTAGAGCATATTGCGAGAAGTTCCAAGAGGACTCACGACATCTTTCACTCCATGTGGGAGAGGATTACGTCCTTCTGGGGACTGTGCCAGTAGAGTCGGCTGCCAGGCTTCAGGAAGCCCTGGAATCCAACGGCTGCCAATTTCACTCCATAGGGAACACTGTGGCTGAGTCGGGTCTGAGACTCAAAGGTCGTGATGGCTCTGTAGAGGTGATCAGAGCAAACGGCTGGGATCATTTCAGATAGTCTGATATCCATCTGCAGTTTCATCCAAGCGGCGGATTCCGGAATGACGGAATCGGTAAATCCCTCCACGATTTTAAATTTCGTTTTGGCGATCTCAATTGGCATAGATCATGCTAAATAACCCCCCATTCGTTTCAACAGAATCTCACCAGGAAGATAGATAATACATCCGGGCTATGAAAAGAGGGAGCCATGAGGAAAGGTTTGCTTGTATTCCTTTTTTGTCTATTCCTTCAGTGGAACCTAGCGCCTCCTGTTTGTGCCGCTGGGCGACTGAGAGTGGGAGTACATGATAATCAGCCGCTGGCATTTGTTGATGCCGATGGTCAGGCAAAAGGCTTCCTCATAGATATCCTTGAATACATTGGCGCCAAAGAGGGATGGCGCCTAGACTATATTCCAGGTTCTTTGGCGGAATGTCTTGAGAGACTGAAAAGGGGAGAGATCGATCTTGTCGTTGGCATTGGATATTCTAGAGAAAGAAACGAAGTCTACGATTTTACCTATGAAGACATATACTCTGACTGGGGTGCAGTCTACACTCAAGTAGATTCGGATATAAATCAAATTGTTAATTTAGATAACAAGAAAATAGCCGTCGTTCACGATGATATTCATTATCACAACTTAAGAAACCTTGCTGAACAACTGAAATTGAAATGTAGGTTTATAGAAGCCTATGAATACGATGCTGTTTTAGAACTCATTGCACGGAAGAAAGTAGACGCAGGTGTTGTCAATCGATTGTATGGTCTTGAATTTGAAACGAACTATGATGTTAGTAGAAGCCCTATCATCTTCAGCCACACAGAGGTCCACTTTGCGGTGCCAAAAAAGAAACATCGCGAGCTCATTCGAGCGATTGACAAACATTTGGCGCCCCTGAAGAGCGACAAGAGTTCGATCTATCATCAAGCACTGGACAAATGGACTCCCACCAAGGTGAAATGGCAATTGCCGAAATGGTTGGTGGGAATATTGGCGGCTGCCGGCGGATTATTACTACTGTTTCTTGTGACCGGTTTGATTCTCAGAGCACAGGTGAAAGCTAAGACTGCTGAACTTTCTTTCATCAATCAGGAATTGCTTGCAGAAATTGCTGAACGCAAGCGCGTTGAGGATGTGCTCAGGCTTACACAATTCTCTGTTGACAACGCCGGAGACGCAGCTTTCTGGATGGGACCCGATGCCAAATTTATCTACGTAAACGATACAGCTTGCTCCTCGCTCGGATATTCACGCCAGGAACTGCTGTCAATGACCGTACCTGACATAGACCCAAACTTCCCAGCGGCAGCCTGGCCAGAGCATTGGCAGGAAGTCAGGAGCAGAGGTTCTTTCATTGTTGAGTCTCAGCACCGAACCAGGGAAGGTAGAGTCTTTCCGGTGGAGATTACGGTTAATTATCTGGAATTTGAGGGGAAAGAATACAATTGCGTTTTCGCACGAGACACCACTGAGCGCAAGGAAGCCGAAAAAGAAAAAGAAAGGATGCAAGTCCAACTGCGCCAAGCTCAAAAAATGGAAGCTGTGGGCACCCTCGCCGGAGGCATTGCCCACGACTTCAACAACCTGCTTCAGGCTGTTCAGGGATATGCCCAGTTACTCCTCCTTAAAATGGATGACGACGATTCCGGACAGCGGGGACTCCAGCAAATTGTCCGCGCCGCCACGAGAGGCGCAGAGCTCACGCAACAATTGCTCACCTTCAGCCGCAAGATAGAAAGCGAGCTACAGCCCATCGACTTTAACCGCGAGGTGGAAAATGTAAGGCTGTTACTGGAGCGGACTATTCCCAAGATGATAGAGGTTAAATTCCGCTTGGCCGAAGACCTCAAGATGGTCAATGCAGACCTCGGCCAGATAGAACAGATCCTCATGAACCTAGCGGTAAATGCCAAAGATGCTATGCCCGACGGTGGAAAACTGATAGTTGAAACGGCTAATGTCATCCTGGATCAAGACTACTGCAAAATCCATCGCGTGGCTAACCCCGGGAGCTATGTCCAGTTAACAGTTACTGACACCGGTCACGGCATAGATAAAATGACCATAGAACACATCTTTGAGCCCTTCTACACCACGAAAGAGACCGGTAAGGGCACTGGTCTGGGATTGGCCACGGTTTATGGGATAGTCAAAAGCCACAATGGCCACATTGTGTGCTACAGTGAGCCCGACGAGGGCACTACCTTCAAGATTTATCTGCCAACCATTGATTCTACCGAGGAAGCCAGGAAGGCAGAGGAGCATATGACCGCGCCCGAGGGCGGAAGCGAGACCATTTTGCTCGTGGACGACGAAGAACCAATCCGCAGCCTTGGTACTCAGATACTGGAAGAGTTTGGCTACACTGTACTCACGGCCGCTGACGGTGAAAGTGCTTTACAGATTTATAGTAAAGAGCAAAAGAAGATCGACCTGGTTATCCTAGATCTGATCATGCCTGGCATGGGTGGAAAACTCTGTCTGCTTGAGCTGTTGAAGATCAATCTCGAGGCTAAGGTAGCCATTGCCAGTGGCTACTCCCCAGACGGACCCACAAGAGAAATCCTAAAAAACGGGGCCAAAGGTTTTATCAGTAAGCCTTATGATCTGAAGCAAATACTGAAAGTTGTACGTGAAGTCTTGGATCAAAATTAAATCCCATCCTCACCCACATCTAGCAACATCGGCAAATCACAAGAAAGTAAAAACCCAGCCCGGATATTTCATGAATAATTTGCTGCGACCACGGAT